>CAXBKC010000164.1:0-7959 GCA_963975615.1 uncultured Oleiphilus sp. | reverse complement strand
TAATTTGCTATTGACTAGGGGGAGTCTACATAAGTGTGATGAACCGACCCTTCGGCCCGTCCATCACTTTTTATAGGGCTGCTTCTGTGCTTTCCGTTTATCACGATCAGCCTAATAAAGCTTATTCATTTCAATAAACATCTTCTCAAATCTGTCTAAAGTTTCTTTTGAAAAAAAGCTTGCAGTAAGCCCCATACCCAGCAAGCTCTGCGAAGGCTTATAGTGATTAAAGTCCTTGCCGCCAAGAACAGCTTTTAACTGAAGTAAAATGGTTTGCTTTTTATCATCCAAATCAGAAACAGTAATGCCCTTATGCTCGGGTAAAGCTTCACCCAATATATGAAGGTATTCCGATTGTTCAAATAGGTCTTCAATGTCTGCTTTTTCGTAATTGTCGCCAGCAAATTCATCGAAGAATCTAACTTGCTTGTCTTTAATGATCTTTGACTGAATTAATCCATCAAGCCTTTGGGCTCCTTTGGCATTATTGAACGTATCCAATAAACAAGATATTTTCAGCTTTGAACCACGAAGTAAAGAAACAAATGAGACCACTTTGTCTAAACCACCCACAGGAATAATTGTCACATCATTCCGTAGGCCTTCACGCCCTTCACTTTCTAATAAATTTGACATAAACGTCAAATAGTTCAAATCAGATGGACCTTCAACAAGCAGATTATTTTTAGATACAAATAAGTTTTGCGCAATATCGTAGCCAAGTGCAGCTTGCAACGGAAATAGTGTATCAGGATCTTTTTCCTGTATAGCATCTGAAATGATGCTACCCGTGTCGGAATCGTAAACAGTTCTGACTCGATGTAATCCATCTGATTCAACCATAAATGGCGAATGAGTGCTGTAAACTATCTGATAGTCACTTGAAAGGTCGTTGATGAAGCGCAGTAAATCGGCTTGCGCTGATGCATGTAAGTTTAATCCAGGCTCGTCTAGCAACAGAATGAAATTCTTGTCTTTTTCGTCTTGAATTTTGCTGAACCAAACAATGAAGGAAAAAAACCAATTGAATCCCTTGCTTCGGTTCTTCAATGGCAACGTGATTCTGTGTCTATGATTTTTTACCCTAATATCAAGAATTTTTTCAGGCCGTTGATTGTTAGGTTTATTGATCTGATCAATTTTGAACTCAATCGACAAATTACTATTTGTTGACCAGTATTCAAAAATTTTGTCTGTTATGTCATTTGACGTAGCTTCGAGCTCAGCAATAAATGATTCGAAATTGGTTGAATTCGAAAGCTCTTCAACATCAATCATCGCCAGTTCAAAAAGCGCCTTGGCTGTTTCAAGCTGTTGTTTGGTCAGTTCACCAGTAATTGCATTATTACGAATTGCGTCAATGCTGACCCTTGATGGTAGTTCGTGGTATTCGTCAAAATACCAAAAACGTGGAAGCCTTGGACTAATGTATTTTTTAGTTACGTAAGCATCGACAAGCTTTTGTTCCCAGCCAAAGCCTTCATTAACGATAGTGTTATTTATGTGGTCGATTACCGATTGAAGCTCAGTATCTTCGCCGGAATCAGCTTCGGCAACTTTTTTGACTGAGCCTAATTCAAGAACTTTTTCTTTTGTTTCGTCACTAAATCCAAGTGACGTTTGAATGTTTTCCAGATACTTCTTTTCATTTGAATTGATGTGATACCAGGTACGTCCTGAACCATATCTACTTGATACAGAAAATGTGTCTGTAGTTAGAACACCTTCGCCAAGATCAGCATTGATTTCATCAATAGTGTTTTGATCTAGCTGGAAAGTACACACAATAGGCTCGAGGTCTTCACCTGAGCGTTGGTATTGCTTCAGTTCGTTTCTTGGGTAGTCTTGGACAGCGTCAAACTCGAAATCTTCATCGTTTGTAAAGTAGTTAAGCTTAGCCAGTGCTTCCAAAAAAGCAGTTTTACCACTTTCATTTTTTCCTACAAGAGTGGTTACATCACTTTCAAGTAGGACTTCCTGCTGGGTAGAATAGCTTTTGTACTTATTAATCTTTGCCTGCTTTAGAATAAACATAATCCCTCGTTTTCTATTTCAAATATACATGCTGCCACAATAGCGCGGCTGGAGCGAAAGCCCTATAACATTCGAATCAACGAATTAATGTCATTCAACCCAAATTCGCAGTTTCTTTTTATAATTATTTAATAAGTAAAAAATATACCATCAAACAAAACCTTAGACACTTTGAAATTATTGTATCTTCTCTAAACTTCGACACAAGTCGTCTTTCCCTTCAAGCTGACTATATAAGCATCATTAAATTTTTAATGGGTCGGTTACAAATATAAATCATTTGTCACCGCCCCTTATTTCATATTTGTTCTATTGCACTTAAATATTTTGCCTTGTTAAATCCGCGCAATTTGATGCTTCCGATGATTGCTAATGGTACGCCATTACCTCCGTGTTCTTGGTACAAAGCATAATTAGATTTAAACTGATTTATGTCGAGCTCACACCATTGAACCTTTTCCTTATCTAATAATAGCCTTGCTTGTTGGCAATAAGGACAGGATGCCGTTGTAAAGACTATGGCATCACAAGCGCTATCTATTGAGTTTGCAGAAACGGAATTTGAGGGAATGTCTGGCGATTTATTTGAATATTGATAAAACGCAAATATGGCTAGAAGTGCAAAGATTATTGGTTTATTCATAACTCTTCCTTAAGTTGATTGCGCCTTTCAAGAGGCGACACGTATTAGCTTTTGGCTTTTCCGCGTAAGCCCCACAACGACAAACCTACCGCGATAAATGACACTAGCCCTACGCTGATTAGCATGGCAGCCACAATGGTTTCGCTAAACTCTGAACCAACGATACCGGAGGCGGCAATAGGTGTAGTTTTACCTGAGCCAAGTATTGCGCCAGTAATACAACCTAGCCAATTTACATAGCTTGAATACAGCCATGAATAATAAAGCCACTGAGACTGTTTACTTGATAATGAAAACTGCTGCCAAATAGCCCCTATAGCTATTAATAAAACGCCACTTAAAATACCAATGGTATGAGATGATAAACCTAAGCGTGGTACTGTCATAGCAGGAATAAATAGCCCAGAGACTAAAGCTATTAGTATTAAAATAAATCCGTGACGTATTATTTTATTATTCATTTTATGCCTCTGATTTAGCTCTATAACTTAGCGTAAAACCTCTAGCTGAAGCCTTATTTCTTCGGTCCCTGAGCCCTTATTTCTTCGGCCCCTGAGCCCGTCGAAGGGTGTTCCAGATTCCACTAACTCACGTTTCTTGCCCGTTTCGACGAGCTCAACGAACGTATTATTTGTGGATATAGGTCTTAAATAAAACCTTTCCTCACCGACCCATTATTTTTATATGGGTTTGCTAAAGCACATTATTCAACCATCGACATTAAAAGAGTAATTACCATATAAGAAGCCAAGAAAACAGGAATAGTAATTGGCGCTGTTACCTATATCAATGCTTGTGCTGTTTAGCTGTTTGTTAGGAACCGCAGTAATTATGAACAACGTTGTAATCTTCTGCTTCAGATTTAACGTATTCACCACCGGCGTTTTTAGAGATTTCAAATAATTTTACATCACAAGTTTCTTTACCCTCTGGTGTTTCTATTACGTCGTAAAGTGCCTCATAAAGACCATTTGCTTTAGGCGTAAAAGTTACTATCTTTCTGCACCAAGAATAGAACACTGCGCCAGGCAATATACCCGCAATACCAACACCATTAAATTGGAAAGAAAACTCATCATTAGCGGGAATGTAAACTTCGTTTTGATGTGAATCGCTTATATTAGAATCATACAGAGGAACACCATTTCTGCTAAGGCTACGAATTAAGTTTGCTTTAGACCCAAGCACGGCAATTTGTTGGCCACCATTACTTGAAATGCACTTTTTGGAATTAGCCTCATGAATAAAGTTGTTATTACTTGGAATTGAAACAAACCTCATTTTTGCATTATCCATACCTTCGTGAGGTTTTGTGAACTTACCTGAACATCCAGTGAAAACTATTACAGATAAGGCCAGTATAAAATATTTCATGATTACCACTGTTTTAATTATGTATTCCCAGTATTTGGACCAACGAAGAAATGTTGCAAAACTCCAAACCATAAACACTTTTTATAAATATTTAATAAGTAAAAAATATACCACCAAACAAAACCTTAGACACTTTGAAATTTTTGTATCTTCTCTAAATTACGACACAGGTCGCTTTTACTTTCAAACTGACAATATAAACATCAGTTTTATAGATATATAGGATGCAAAATTTGAAATAGCTAAGTAGGAATCAAGAGTTTATTGGTGATGCGAACTAAGCGGAGAGCTTTAGCTGATGGGAAGGCATTCTAGAAGATCAAAACTAAGGGAGGTAACCAAGCCTGCTTAAAATGAGACTTCGTTGAAATTTATATTCTTATTAATCAATAATTTATCGACATAAGTTAAAGTAATATTTAACTTATGTCGATAATTAAGTGACCTATAAATATATACAGGCCACTCACCTTAAACGTCCTATTCCGCCAATAATATGCGTAGCATTCTACGTAATGGCTCGGCAGCGCCCCAAAGCAACTGATCGCCTACGGTGAAGGCTGAAATATATTCTGGGCCCATTGATAGTTTACGAATACGACCGATTGGTACGCTTAATGTACCTGTCACTTGAGTGGGCGTTAGTTCTTTTATTGAACGCTCTCTGTCGTTAGGAACAACTTTAACCCATTCGTTTGCAGCGGCGAGCTTGGCTTCAATCTCTGCAACTGAAATATCTTTCTTCAATTTAATTGTTAACGCTTGGCTATGGCAACGCATTGCACCAATTCTGACACATAAGCCGTCAATTGGAACTGGGCTTTCTTGATTGCCTAAGATTTTGTTGGCTTCTGCTGCTGCTTTCCATTCTTCTCGGCTTTGACCGGAAGGAAGTTGAGTGTCTATCCAAGGAATCAAACTACCTGCTAGCGGTACGCCAAACTGGTCTACAGGGAACTCGCTTGAACGCAAACGCTCTGCAATTTCTTGGTCTATTTCTAGAATCGCACTTGCTGGATCTGCTAATGGGTCTTTGACAGATTCGAATATATCTCCCATTTGAGATATTAATTCGCGCATATGTTTTGCACCCGAGCCTGAAGCTGCTTGATAGGTCATAGGAGAAACCCATTCGATTAGGTCTTCTGCAAATAGTCCACCGAGAGCAATCAACATCAAGCTAACAGTACAGTTACCGCCTACGAAGTCTTTGGTGCCGTTTACTAGGGCTTTATCAATAACGTGTCTGTTAACAGGGTCGAGCACGATGACTGCGTCATCCTTCATACGCAATGATGATGCGGCATCTATCCAGTAACCCTTCCAACCTGAATCACGTAATGGCTGATGTACGGCCTTGGTATAATCGCCACCCTGACAGGTAATGATAATATCCATTTTCGCTAATTCATTTAGGTCGTTAGCATCTTTAAGTGTTGAAGCGCCTTGACCGAAATCTGGCGCGTCTTGACCTGTTTGTGAGGTTGTGAAAAATACAGGCTCTACCAATTTCAAATCTTGCTCTTCCTGCATTCTTTGCATCAGCACAGAACCTACCATGCCTCTCCAACCTACTAAACCTAACTTTTTCATTACATTCTCACTCTTCAGAAATAAATTTCTGGGTTAACTATATGTGAATTAATCTTTTCGTTTTTCTAAAAACTAAGCTTGTATAGCATCAAATAACCAAGGTGCTTCTTGGCGACGCTTAACTTCGTATGATTCGATATCGGCTTTACTTTCTAAAGTAACACCGATTTCATCCAAGCCATTTAACAAACAATGCTTTCTGAAGTTATCGACTTCAAACGGAATTTGCTTGCCTGAAGGTGTCGTCACTGTTTGTGCACTTAAATCGACAGTGATCTGACAACCTTCATTATCGAAGGTTTCTTCAAACAGTTCGTCAACTATTTTTTCTTCTAAAACAATAGGTAATAGACCATTCTTAAAGCAATTGTTGAAGAATATATCTGCAAAGCTTGGTGCAATTACACAGCGAAAGCCGTAATCATCCAAAGCCCAAGGCGCATGTTCACGCGATGAACCACAACCAAAGTTTTGTCTTGCAAGAAGAATACTTGCGCCCTTATAACGAGGCTGGTTTAACACAAACTCTGTATTTAAAGGGCGACCTTCTGAACTCTGGTCTGCCTGACCTTCATCTAAGTAACGCAATTCATCAAATAAGTTTTGACCAAAACCGGTTCGTTTAATCGATTTTAGAAACTGCTTTGGAATGATCATATCGGTGTCGACGTTTGCGCGATCTAAAGGTGCAACCAAACCAGTTAGTTCTGTAAATTTTTTCATTTTAAACTCCTATCCCTAAACTAAGAGGCTGACAATTCAACATCGCGTATATCGACAAAATGACCGGCAATGGCTGCTGCCGCTGCCATCGCAGGGCTAACCAAATGCGTGCGTCCACCAAAGCCTTGGCGACCTTCAAAGTTACGGTTTGATGTAGCAGCACAATGTTCGCCTTGAGCCAACTTATCAGCGTTCATGGCTAAACACATTGAACAACCTGGCTCACGCCATTCCAAACCTGCATCGATAAAGATCTTATCCAAACCTTCTTTTTCTGCTTGCGCTTTGATCAAACCAGAGCCAGGTACCACTAACGCTTGTTTAACGTTAACCGCTTTCTTTTTGCCCTTCACTACTTGCGCTGCTGCTCTTAAATCTTCGATACGAGAGTTAGTACATGAACCAATAAAAACACTGTCAATTTTGATATCACGTACTGGCATGCCTGCCTTCAAGCCCATATATTTAAGCGCACGTTCGATACTTTCACGCTTAACAGGGTCTGACTCTTCTTCTGGCTTAGGGATGTTTTGATCAATGGCCACAACCATTTCTGGTGATGTGCCCCACGTTACTTGTGGCTTGATAGTGGTCGCATCAATCTCAACCACATTATCAAACACAGCCTCAACGTCACTTTTTAGGTTTGACCAGTTCTGAACAGCCTTATCCCAAAGCTCACCTTTTGGTGCAAAGGTACGCCCTTCGACATAGTCGATCGTAGTTTGGTCTACTGCGATCAAACCTGCACGTGCACCGGCTTCGATCGCCATATTACAAACTGTCATACGACCTTCCATAGAAAGGTCTTGAATTGCCTGTCCGCCGAATTCAATCGCGTAGCCATTACCACCGGCTGTACCAATTTCACCAATAATGGCTAGTACAATATCTTTACCTGTAATGCCAGGCGCTGCTTTGCCATTGACTCGAACCAACATATTTTTCATTTTCTTGGCGATCAAGGTCTGAGTCGCTAACACATGCTCTACTTCCGAGGTACCAATACCATGTGCCAAGGCACCAAAAGCACCGTGAGTCGATGTGTGCGAGTCGCCACAAACAACTGTCATACCAGGAAGCGTAGCGCCCTGCTCTGGCCCAACCACATGCACGATACCTTGACGGGCATCTTGCATTTTAAATTCTAGAATGCCGTATTCATCGCAGTTATCGTCTAAGGTTTGAACTTGGATACGTGAAACTTTATCGACAATACCACCTACGCCGCCAGAACGATCTGTCGTCGGTACGTTGTGGTCTGGCGTTGCTAAGTTTGCATCGATACGCCAAGGCTTTCTTTTTGCTAAACGAAGTCCTTCAAAAGCTTGAGGTGATGTCACTTCGTGAAGTAATTGACGGTCGATATAAATGATTGAAGATCCGTCCTCACGCTCTTTTACTAAGTGGTCATTCCACAATTTGTCGTAAAGGGTTTTACCTGCCATCGACTGATCCTCTGATTAGCATTGCCTATTAATAGGCTTTATATAGTTGATATTTACTAAGATTGATCCTACTCTTGCCAGACAAATAAAACAAATTCATATTTGTTATAGATAGCATTCCATTTTGGAATACATATGAACTTT
>CAXBKC010000163.1:0-8027 GCA_963975615.1 uncultured Oleiphilus sp. | reverse complement strand
ACAATGTAGATAAATCGGTGATACCCAGTGCCATTGGGGCATTGATCTTCAACTTACCACGGGGATGCAACTGAAGATCCTGCACAAAACCATCTGCTTCATCAAGCTTTTCCAATATCTTTCTTGCTCGTTGCAAATACCCCTCACCAACATGGGTCAGTTCGACATTGCGCGTTGAACGATGCAGTAAGCGTGCGCCCAGTTCATTTTCAAGGCGACTGATCTCTTTGCTAATCATAGATTTAGAGGAATTAGTCTGCTCAGCTACTCTCGTAAAGCTCCCTAAATCAGCAAGACGCACAAATAGTTTTATCGCTCGTAGTTTATCCATCGAGAGGTTACATCCAAAGTAAATGGGTAAGTAGTAAACTTTATTCCGAAATTGGAAACAGTACGTTTTCATTATAGGTATATATGTACACAAATAGAAACCCTAAACTTTGTCATGTTGTCATTTGGAACCTTTCAGGCGACAAAGACTAATCCAGCAATTATAAACAATGAGGATGAAACCATGTACACACTCTACTATCTTCCCGGCGCATGCTCCCTGGCTACCCATGTAATTCTCCACGAACTGAATCAAGCGGTTGAAATTATCGACAAGCAAAAGGTGGCTGACTATAGCGCCATCAATCCGGTCGGCACTGTCCCTGTACTAGTCGAAAATGGCAATATTCGCAGAGAAGGAGCTGCGGTTATTTTATACCTACTTAATAAGCATCAGAACACGATGCTACCAGCTGAAGGAATAGCGCGTGAACAAGCAATCCAAGACATCATGTTTGCCAATGCCACCATGCACCCAACCTATGGCCGATTGTTTTTTATCGCACGGAATATTAACGATGAAAAGGCCCAGAAATCAGCTTTCGTAGCAGCAGCTCAGGCTATAAATTCTCTATGGCAAGTAGTAGAGCAACAACTTGAAAATAAAACGTTTCTCGGTGGTGATCAGCCTTCCGCTGCTGATATTTTGCTGACAGTGTATTCACGATGGGGAGGAAGCTTTCCGGTAGAGATAAAGATGGGACCTAATACTCAGAAAATGCTGGAGTCTGTTCTGAAAATGCCTAACTTCCAACGCGCACTCACGGCTGAACAAAGCCAATCCGCAGCTTAGTTTTTTAAACTGACTATTTCTAGCAGCCGCTCTAGGCTGCTTAAGAAAGAGGGGAACACTTATTATGGAAACTACAAGTACCACTTCTGAATTTGGGGCGAATGAATTTAAGTCAGTAATGACCCTTGTAAAGCACTATTTTGATGGCTTACACCATGGCGAGGTAGCGAAGCTGAGATCAATTTTCCACCCAGATGCTTTTCTGAAAGCACCTGGTTTACAACGCAGTCTGGACCAATGGCTCGATGCCGTTGCTACTCGTCCAGTACCTCATCAGGAAGGACATCCTTATGATTACAAACTACTGTCGATTGAAGTCATAAAAGATCAGGCCATGGTTAAACTCGAATGCCCACTATTTGATCATTTCTATGTCGACTTTTTGGGACTGTTGAAAGAAAACGGACGCTGGTTAATTGTCAACAAAATGTACACTGATTTACAAGAAGATATTTTATGAAAGCGCTAAAGATAGAAATGGTCCACGATGTTGTCTGTTCTTGGTGCCCAATTGGATATGCAAATTTAAAGCAGGCATTGAGCAATCTAGTTATAGATGCCGATATCTATTTTTTGCCCTCAGAACTTAACCCCGACATGGGACCAAATGGGGAAGGGATTGAAGAGCACCTTGGGCGGCGCAACAATTGGAGCCAATCACAATTGAAAGACTATCGTGTGCATTTGGTTGCGGTGGCTGAACAAGCCGGTGTAGCTATGGATTTCTCTAAACGTACCCATTACTACAACAGCAACAAAGCGCACCGATTGATACATTGGAGCGAGGCCTATAACAGACAACAGGCCATGAATGAGTTGTTGATTGATGCGTATTTTAAACACGGTCACGATATTAGCAATACGCAAGTACTGTTGGATCTAGCCGAAAAATTAGGGCTGCATAGAGCTATGACAGAGTATGCAATAACTTCAGATGAAGTAAATCATCAGCTGCTACTTAAACAGAAACGTGTTCAGCAATTAGGACTAACGAGTGTGCCTGCATTTATTTTTAATGACAGAAGCTTAGTCAGCGGCTCCAATTCAGTTGAATACTTTGAGCAGGCTATACTTAACCTGACAAACACAACTCAGCCAGACTTAATGTTTCAAGCTAAACCCCCTAACTAAAAAAAGAAAAGTACTATGCCATACGTGAATATTAAAATAACTGATGAAGGTGTGACTAACGAGCAAAATAATCACCACTGAAAATTGATCACTATGCGGTGCGCATATTACCAATAAAAACCTTTTTAAATTAACTTTAGGAGTTAGGTATGAATATTAAACAAATAATCGCTATAGCCATTCTTTTCACTTTCACACAATTCGCAACAGCAGAAAAAAAACTGATTCTCGGCCATGAGTTATATGGGAGCGGCGACGAGCACGTTTTGGTATTTCACAGCTGGATGGGGAGCGGGCGTGACTATGACTCTGTTAAGCCTTGGCTAAACACCGAACGTTACACTTATGCCTTTGTTGATGTGCGCGGATATGGGGAATCAAAATCACTTGACGGTAAATTTACTTCGGATGAAATTGCCGAAGATACTTTACGTCTTGCGAGTTTTTTAGGGTGGGAAAAATTTCACCTAGTTGCCCATTCCATGAACGGGATGGCAGCTTACAAAACTATACTTGAGGGCGAAGAGCACATAAAGAGTTTAGTTGCTATCACACCGGTCACACCAGACGGGTATCCAGCCTCTGAAGAGGACATAGCATTTCTATCTTCGACCATTGACGATCAAGCAATGTCGAATGCAGCTTTTTCAGGCCTTACAGGAGGACAACTAAATGATACATGGGCAAAATATCAAACCTCCCAATACCGTATGCGTTCTCGAACTAGTGCTTTAAAAGGGTATTTGCAAATGTGGCTAAACGAAGATTTTTCGAGTGAGCTATCTAAAGCAAAAATTAAAACACCCGTCTTAGTTATTGGCGGTAGAAATGACCTTCCAGGATTTCAAGAAGCACATTACAACGATACCATTGCGAAATGGGTTCCCAATATTCGCTTTGAATATATTGATAATGCTGGACACTTCCCAATGTATGAAACGCCAGTACTACTAGCGACACTGATAGAGAAACATCTTGATGCACACAATTAATCACAAGCTATGTGGTCGCCCAAATTCGTAGGTCAGGTATGGTAACGCCATCCCTGTTTTTAAATAGAAGTTAGTGATGGTTTGCATTACGGCGATGTAGCGAAATTGAGGGCTATTTTTCACACTGATGCATTTCTGAAAGCGCCTGGTTTACGACGAAGTCTTGAGGAATGGCTTAATGCTGTTCCCATTCGGGCAGTATCTCATGAGGAAGGGAGGTCATATGAATTCAAATTGCTAACTATTGAAATCATAAAAGATCAGGCCATGGTGAAACTGGAATGCCCACTATTTGATCACTTTTATATCGACTAGTTGGGTCAGCTGAAAGAAAACAGGCGCTGGTTAATCGTCAAAAAAATCTACACTGATTTACAAGAAGAAATTTCGTAAAAACACTCAAGATAGCAATGGTCCACGATGTTGTCTGTTCTTGGTGTCCAATTGAATCTAGCCAAAAAGAGAGGAAATACTATGCCATACGTTAATATTAAAATAACAGATGAAGGTGTGACTAACGAGCAGAAGCAAGCGCTTATTAAAGGCACCACTCAGTTGTTGGTCGATGTCCTGAACAAAAACCCAGCAACGACCTTTGTTGTGATCGACGAAATCAGCATGGACAACTGGGGGATTGGTTACGATCAGGTCACAAAGCTTCGCCAAGGAGCGGATACTTAAGCGGTCAATATACGCAGATAATACATCCATATTCAAAGCTTAATCACCGTTTACATATAATCGGTGATTTTGCTTAGTCTGTGGTACTGCACTTGGTGAAGTGCTTTCAGATATTGAGTCTTTTTCGATAAATGTAAACTGCATAGATAGTGAAATAGAACTAGAATATAAATTTCGCGAATTCGTTTCTGCTAAACCGAGCTGGCTTAAAATAGCTGATAACGCAAAGCAATTTGATGCACACCCGCACGAATAATTTGAAATATGTATAATCGGGAAGCCGAGGGCAGTTAACCCTCAGTCCTCACAAAATGTATTTAACAGGTCAGGTTCCATTGAAAATTCTTGGGTCTATATGTGATCTATTCATAATAGAAACCTAAGAATTTTAATGCGTATGATAACTGGCCCACTTTGGTGGGTAATTAGCACTTAAAATTCCCCCGCCTTGCTTTGTGAAAGACTGGTGTATTCGATCAGTTTGAAAACAAATTAATGGAAAAATTAAGTTATGAGTAATATCCCAGAAGGATTCGAACCAATTTTTAGAAGTAGCCCATATTTAGAATTATTGGGTCCAATTTATAATAAAAAAACAGAAAGTGGATTAGTTATAGGCTTAATGGCCGAAGCCAAACATTGCAATGCAAGAGATCTAGTACACGGCGGTGTATTTAGTAGCCTTGCAGATATTGCACTTGGTTACAATGCAGCGTTTTCAGGTGAAACACCAATACCCATAGTCACTGCAAGCCTGACAATTGATTATGCTGGCTCTTCTAAACTAGGTGACTGGATTGAAATTGAAACAGATTTACAAAAGGTTGGACGTAAAATGGCATTCGCGAATTGCTATTTTATAGTAAATTCAAAACGCATCGCACGAGCTAGTGGTGTTTTTACAGTAATCAGCACATAGCGCAGATGAGCCTTCTAATCATCAATAGAAAACTAATGGCTACTTTTCATATGAGGTCGATTTTAAAGTCATCAGCAAAGTCATCTACTTCATCTGTTTTAATTATAGTAAGCAAACGCACATAGGCAATTCTTGAATTAGAACTCCAGATAAAAAGAAGAAGCATGGGTTCTTGAGTGTTGAAATACTGCCATATAGAAACAAAGAAGTTATTATAAGGTCACTACAATGTTCATCAATCTGGCCTTCTACTATTGAAACAAGACTCATGCCCATACATGGAAGTAAGATAAACTAAAAAAACATTCATTTTATAAGTGGTTAATAGCAGCTAGGACGAAAAATGGCTAATACAATCAGTATCGTTGCGAAAGAACTAAATATAAATATTGAAACTATTCGCTTTTATGAACGCAAAGGTTTGATAGAACAACCTCTAAAACCGGAAGTGGGTTATCGTCATTACCCTAATGAAACGGTTAACCGTATCCGATTTATAAAACGATCTCAGGAACTCGGTTTCACACTTGGTGAAATAACCAACCTATTAAACTTGAACGATCAGCCTTGCAGCCAAGTGCAGCTATTAACAGAACATAAACTATCGGCTGTTCAAGATAAAATCAGCGATCTTTGTCGTCTTGAGCAGGCACTCAAGCACTTACTTTCCCAATGTCATGTCAATGATGACGAATCTCATTGTCCAATCATTGACTCACTTCAGCCTTAATTTCCTCGTTAATTAATTTCAATAGTCTACTTGACTCCGTACTAGAGTACGGCAGGTAAACTAGCTCCAGAAAATTAAATAATGGGGCGAATCTAATGAATAATTTATTGATAATCTTTACACGTATTGCTGATAAAACAGGCTCATTTGGCGCTATTTTTTCAGCAATGGGTTGTGCCATGTGTTTTCCTGCGATAGCCAGTTTGGGTGCAGCCGTCGGATTAGGTTTTCTCAGTCAGTGGGAAGGCTTATTTATAAATACTTTATTGCCATTATTTGCCTGGCTAGCATTAGCAGTGAACGGACTTGGTTGGTTCAGCCATAAGCAATGGCATCGGAGTATTTTAGGTATGCTTGGACCCATTTTCCTCCTGCTGTCTCTTTATCCCTGGTTTCAATATGGCTGGAGTACTTATGTCACGTATTCTGCGATTAGCTTGATGATCATTGTTTCTTTATGGGATATTTTTTCACCGGCTAATAAGCTCTGTGTCGAAGATAGTTGTGCTATTTAAAACAAATTATTGTTATGTTTTTTGAGGAGCGAAGATGATTTTATTATCGATACAAGGAATGACATCTCCTGGCTGTGCCGTTCAGCTTAAAGATGCACTCGATTCAGTTGATGGGATAAGTAAGACGGTCGTGTCTTATGAAAAAGCCTTAATAACGCTTATGACAGAAGGTGCTGTTAGTGTAGAAAAGCTCATCGATGTAATTAATACCTTGGGCTATGTTGCGTCAGAACTCAACCATCCTAAAAGCTTTGACAGTAATCAGGATGAAAATGAAAGCAGTAAATCGGTGAACGTCGCTATTATTGGCAGCGGTTCAGGTGCCTTTGCTTGCGCGATCAAAGCGGCGGAAGGTGGTGCCAAAGTCACTATGATTGAGTCGGCAGAAGTAATAGGCGGTTGTTGTGTCAACGTTGGTTGTGTGCCATCTAAGATTTTAATTCGAGCGGCTCAATTGGCTCAACAGCAGCGAGATAATCCATTTTCTGGTTTACCAAATCATAGCCCTAAGTTGAATAGAGCGCTTTTAGCCGAACAGCAAAGTAGGCGTGTTGAAGAATTAAGAGCAGCAAAATATCAAAACATTCTAGACAATAACACCGCTCTGAGCTTAATCCGTGGCTTCGCTACATTTAAGAATAGCAATACTTTATTCATTCTCAAACACGACGGTTCGACACACGAACTACATGCCGATAAAATTTTGATAGCAAGCGGTTCAACACCGACTATTCCACCGATTGACGGTCTTATCGAGACACCTTATTGGACATCAACAGAAGCATTATTTGCTAAACAGCCACCAGAACACTTAGTCGTGATAGGCTCTTCAGTTATTGCATTAGAGATAGCTCAGGCTTATCGCCGCTTAGGCAGTGAAGTGACTATCTTAGCGCGCCACTCATTATTATTTGCACAAGAGCCTTTGTTAGGTGAGAAACTTACCGAATGTTTTGAAAAAGAAGGCATTCGTGTACTGAACGATACTCAGGTAACACGTGTTTCATATCAAAAAGTAAAATTTACCTTAGTTACTCAGGCCGGGGTATTGGTTTGTGATCAGCTATTAATAAGTACCGGTAGAAATGCCAATACTACTCAACTTAAGCTCGACACAGTCGGGGTAAACTGCAATGAACACGGTGAGATTATTGTGAATGATCGAATGGAAACGAATATTCCTGGTATTTATGCGGCCGGTGATTGCTCTAACATGCCAAAATTTGTCTATGTGGCGGCTGCGGCAGGTAGTCGAGCCGGAATCAACATGATTGGAGGCGATGCTAAACTCGATCTATCCACTATGCCTGCGGTTATATTTACTGATCCTCAGGTGGCCACTGTAGGTTTAACTGAAGTGCAAGCCAGAGCACAGGGAATTGAGACGGATAGTCGAGTCTTGGATATGGAAAACGTGCCGCGAGCACTGGCCAACTTCGAGACCGATGGCTTTATTAAATTAGTTGTAGAAAAGGAAACAGGACGATTACTTGGCGCTCAAATATTGGCGCACGAAGGAGGCGAAGTGCTCCAAAGTGCAGTGCTTGCGATTCGTCAGCGAATGACTGTAACCGAGCTAGCAGATCAGCTCTTTCCTTACCTGACCATGGTAGAAGGCCTAAAGCTGTGTGCACAAACCTTTCACAAAGATGTTAGAGAGTTATCTTGCTGTGCGGGGTAGGGGTGATATTTTTGTACACATTTAATCTTCACAGAAGATATAGTTTGAAGGCCTTACTTAACTCAATAATTCTATAGCGCTTAGCCATAAACTTTAAAACTAGACTACGCTTAAAAAATCAGCTGTCTTGTTCAAGCTAGTTATACATAACTAGCTTAGTGTTTCTATCGGCAACCTAAGAAAGGGTGAGTAATCTTGAAGCTTTAAAATAGCTGGCAAGTTTAAGGTTTTTATCAAACGAATAGTTCATTATAT
>CAXBKC010000162.1:0-8037 GCA_963975615.1 uncultured Oleiphilus sp. | reverse complement strand
CCGCCTTGCCCTGGTAGCCAGTTACTAGTCGCGGTACCAATAAATACCTGCTGACTATCATCATCTTGAAACTGATGTAATTTAACTAAAATAACGCAGCCGTCTTTGCTAAACGGTGCGTGACTGCTGCCTTCCGGATTACGGAAATAGCTACCTGCCGGATAATCACCAGTTTCATCAGAGAACGTGCCTTCAAGCACCAAGATTTCTTCGCCTTGAGGGTGCTCATGCTTGGAAAATTTGGCACCAGCATCATAGCGAACAATACTGGTCGCATGGCCTCGCTCTGCTTCTTCCCTTGCTAGTGGTTTTCGCCAAACACCGCTTTTAGGGCTAGGCTCCCACTTTAGGTCTTGGGTATTAATGGCGACTGGCTTGCTGAAATCCATATTTAACATAAGCTATCTCATATCGTAAGTGACTACTTACTTTTTAATCAATGCTAATTAACCTGATCGTTTAGCCAAGAGCTGTTCAACATCAATGTCTTCAGTAAAGCGCACAAAGTCTGGATCTTGTTTCTCGATTGCTAAAATTGACATGCGATCAGCGAGCTCGTTGCCTTCCACACCAACATGTCCATTGACATGTAATATGTGAAGCTTGGCCTTGAGTTCTTTATATAAGGCGAACATATCTTGAATCAATGCTAAATTCTTAATTTCACCACCCGCTTTTTTCCAGCCTTTTTTTTCCCAACCCGCAGCCCATTGGGTAACGCATTGAATAGAATATTTTGAGTCACAAAAAATCGCGACACTTCTATCCTTTTTCAACTCATCTTTTGCCATCATCATGGCCTGAAATAACGCATTCAGCTCTGCGGTGTTATTTGTGCCATTCGGATTATATAAGCCATACCATAATTCTGAAATCTGCTCATCACGATAGATAGCAACCCCAGAGCCTGCTTGACCTGGGTTTGGCTCACAGCCGCCATCGGTATAAATCTTGGTATCTATCTCTAGTATTTTAATCTCAGCGGCGGTATAGGTTTTCACCCCCGGCTTTTTCTTAATAGCTGTTTGACTACCAGTAGAAGTAGATCCTGCACCACCTTTAAAGGCAGCTTCGGCTTCGGCTTTCGTCTTAAATGATTTATAACGAGCGTTTGGGAAATGTTCGATATGCCTTTTACAGGTCGACCAATCATTAAACACGCCTGTTTCTCTTCCTTTCCAAACCACATAGTATTTCTGAGCCACGCTAGGATGATCCTTAATAAATGCTTAAATTATTTCTTTTTAGCTTTTGCTTTGGTCTTTGGATTGTTCTTTTTAACTTTCTTCTTGGAACCGGCTGCTTTTCCAGAAGCTTTGAGCTTTTTAGGGCCCTTATAATTGCCTTCTAACTCTTTTATTCTTCTTCGATCGAAACGCTGCTGAAGGTAGCGCTCTATACCAGACATCAAATTGTATTCGGGTGCAGATATCAGGGTAATGGCTAAGCCCTTCTGGCCAGCACGACCTGTTCGACCTATACGGTGAACATAAATATCACCTCGTCTTGGCATCTCAAAGTTGATCACCAAGTCCATGCCTTCAATATCCAGGCCTCTGGCTGCAATATCGGTAGCAATCATGATCTTGAGCTCATTACGACGTAGTTTACTCATGACCAAGTTGCGTTGCTTTTGATCTTTATCGCCATGCAAGACACCGGCACTGACTTCTTGTTGCTGCATGACGCGCTGCACTTGATCCACTTGTTCCTTAGAATTACAGAACACAAGTGCATGTCGGTATTCTTCATTTTTCAACAACCAACTAAGTAGTTGGTATTTATGCGCATTATCATCGGTGAAGATGATTTGCTGTTGTATTGAGCTATGTTTATCTGACTTTTGATTTAACTCAATATATTGTGGGTCATCCAATAACTCATCAGCCAATCCTCTCAGGCCTTTATTGGCCAGTGTTGCTGAGAAAAACTGAGTCTGTGTGCGGTGCTCACAAAGTGAAGAGATAGCAAGGATGTCGTCACTAAAACCCATATCCAAAAGTCTATCTGCTTCATCAAGAACAAGAATTTCAACCGCCTCCAAATCTACTAATTCTCTAGCCATAAGCTCGAGTAAACGCCCTGGTGTAGCGACGATAAAATCGGCAGGTTCTTTGACTAATTGGGTTTGTTTTTTAATATCCGTACCGCCGCCAATATGACCTAGTTTAAGCGAGGTGAATCTTGCTAAGACCTTTGCCTGTTTCAGAACTTGCTGCGCTAGCTCACGTGTCGGCACTAAAACGAGAGCACGAATTTCATGGTTACTATCACCCTGCAATAGGTGCTCAAAAATAGGCAATAAGTAAGCCGCTGTTTTGCCACTGCCAGTTTCTGCACTAACAAAAACATCTTCACCGCTGAGAGCTGCTTCAAAGGTCGCAATTTGAACTTCTGTAGGCTCTTTAAAGCCTGCTTCTTGTACTGCTTGAGCTAGTCGACTATCAAATTCATCAAACACAATTTTATCCCCATAAAAATCTGTCGCTATCTTAGCAAAGTTCTTGAAACAGAGCGTAGGTTAAAATGAATTCTTAGCTAATTTAACATTCTGTACTGAACGTACAATGACAGGGTTTTGCCTTTAATAGAGACTTCCATCCAACTCAAGCTGAGTTAAGTACACGCGCGCATCAAACTCTAGTTGATGATATTCAGGCAGCATGTGCTCACATAATTGATAAAAAGCTTTGTTGTGTTCTTTTTCTTTCAAGTGTGCGAGCTCATGCACCACAATCATTTTTAAAAAAGCTTCCGGGACCTTTTTAAAAACCGTACTAATTTGAATATCACTTTTAACTTTTAGTTTTCCACCGTGCGCTCTTGTATGCATACGATGCATACCTAATGCATTATGAATGACATGAATGGATGCGTTATATCTAATTTCAGTCAGCGGGTTAGATTTCTTTAAGAAACGACTCTTTAACGCTAAGACATATTCACGTAATAACTTGTCGTTATTAAATGCATGCGCACTGGGATATCTAGCTAATAAAACCTCTGCTAAGCGATGTTCATCAATAAGCTTTTGAATACTTGCTTTAAGTTCATCAGGGTAAGAAGAAAGGTATTTCATAGGACTTTAAAATTTACTATTTGATTTTATTGCAAAAAAAATCCCCGATTAACGGGGATTTTCTAAGTCTTAAAGTGCTTGATAGATGAGGGGCCCAAAGGCAACCAATATGAGCACTGAGCCCATAGTCATCATTGGCATCAAAATTCTTTCATAGCGCTGATAGAAAGTACCATTCGCAACATCTGCATCAGCCTTCAATACCTCTTCTTCACCCACAACCTGTCGCGCTAGAAGGTGATTCAGAGCAACCGGTGGACTTAAGTAACCTAACTCAAATGCAACGAGTGTCACCATCCAGAAGTGAACCGGATCGATACCGTTTGCATAAGCAATGGTTGCTATCGTCTGGCTTACTAGAATAACCGCACCAAATGCTTCCATGATCATACCCATAAGAACCAAGGCACATACCATCACAGCCATGGCTGTCCAAACATTAGCAAAATCACTAGGGAACATTTCAACGATACCGCTTCGCTCAATCATACCGCCTAAAACGATACTACAACTTACGAGTAACAGCAGTGCACCAATTTCGGCAGTTGTCTGGTTCGTCGCAGTACGAACACAGTATTCAATACCTTTATGTGGCTCAAACGACTCACCATCGTCGCTAGCAATTTCTTTCTTCGTTACATGCTCATAAATCAAAATAGCTAACATCATTACAGGTAAAATACGTGCTGCAGAAAACTCATCTAACTGGACGTTTAAAGCATAGTTATAAAAGAATACCACACCAACCATGCAAAGAATGTAAGGAATAAGAGGTCGAATGTGCGTCAGCATCTGAGGAAATGCTTCACCCACGGAAGCCAACTGTATTTTACTTTGACGATTCACAAACATAACCATTACAAAGAACATCAAGGCGCTTAACACAAAAACCCAAACACCCCAACCAAATAACTGATCGGTAGTAACTTCACGGTTCATAAAAGCGATGACCACAACAAGTAAGCATGGACGAAGAACAACACCCATACTGCCAGACATCGCCGTTGCTGCAAGCGCTAAGTTTCGTCTTGCACCTGACGCTCTAACTGCATGATAAATAACCGCACCAGCGGCAATAACAAATATACCAGAACCACCAGTATAGGCTGTCGGAATTGCTGCTAAAACAACAACGAAGAAAGCCAGCATTTCCGGAGGCATTTTCCAAGGCTTAAATAAGGCAAGTACCATTCCAGCAAAGCGAGTTTGCTTAAGCAACATACCTACCCAAACATACAATCCCACATTCAAGAACATATCTGCTAAATCCATTAGCTTATTCAAATGAATGCCAATTGCAGAGACGTGCCCTTGAGAGAAAAAGAATATCGCACTAATAACCGCCATAGTCGCATAAAGTGGCATAGCTAATAGGGCGTGACCAAGGCTACCGCCTTTCTCAATATTTTTAGGGGCTTTAATTAAATTATAGATACTTACAATTAATAAGATCGCAATACCATAAACCCAAAAGTTATGAAGCATTCCTTCTTCTGGAGAGATCTTAGTGCCGTCTGAGTGCGCTAAATTTTGAAATGATATAGAAGAAATTAGCAATATGGAATTTGCAACTATTTGAGCTAGCCCTGATGCATAATGATCATTCATAGAAAGAACTGGACGCATCGCAATATGGTGACGACGCATCGTGGCCGTCATAGCACATAATAAAATGATCGAGACTAATATAAACTTTTGCGAAACAAGGCCAACACCAATAAGACCTGAAACGAATAATTCTACTGATCGAAACGCCTCTACACTCGGTGTAATTCGACCCATGACATCTTCATAAGATTTAACTTTATTGACACAATCTAAACGCGCATTCTCGATAGAAGTACGGATTAAGTCTGGATCAACTGGGGCATTATCAAATAAGCCCAAACCAAAACCATCATCTTCTAGGTTTTGCGTAATTCGAAGCTTAAGTGTTTCTTCAACATTAATATTTGGATCACAACTTGGTTGAACAGGGTCAACGCGGAGTTTGTAATATCCTGGCCAAAAATGTTCTCCAACTTGCAATATCTGATTATGGATATCACTACTAGTACTAAAAAGTACGACAAAAAAGAGCAAGATACAAGCTGGTAAGGATGAGAACCACTCAGCAAATGAGCGATTATTATGTGTATTGGAAGCCACGGATTTTCTTCTCCCGAAAAGAAGTGAGTTGATTTATTTTTATAAAAAAATGCCGATAGATTATACCGGCATTTTCATGAAGCAAACCAGCCACTGATTACTTTTCTTTTCCGAAAAAAATGTATTTTAAAATGATGCAAGCCATAAAAAGAGAACTAGCTCTCATTTATTTAAAATAAGTCATCTAGATCAACGGTATCAATATCGTCAGCCGCGTTCTCATCCCAAAATGTACCTAACTGGCCGACCGGAGTTCTATGGCCAACGGCTTCTGTCCACATACGATCAGATACTCGCGTGATACCTTCTGTTGCTGCCGCATCAAGCAATCTATATTGAGCCAGCGGAGGAGTCTCTGCTATTTTCTCCGCATGACGCTTGATAACAGCTCTAACACGCTCCATATCACCTTTAGAATATGCTGCAATAATATGAACCAAATGGGTTAGACGAATATTAGCATTTTCACCGATGAGGTCGGCTTGCTCTAGTCGCTCCCAAGCATTTTCACCTTCTGGCAAAGCACCTGGCAACAGACTCCAAACAGCCGCTTTAAACGCCAAGGGAACACCAAACCATTTTTTGTTATCAAGACAACCTACTCCACGCTCTGCCTGTGCTGCAATATTTTTGGGCACACCAGTACCAATACCCGAAAGAATATCGTGGTTCAATGCCTGTAGGCCATCAAGCAAGCCTGCCAACCATACAAGCTGATCAAACTCCTGCTCTAGGTCTGGACACTCCCCGCCTATTTCTTCACCGTCATTAAATTCAATAAGTGAAAGCCAGCCTTGATAAAAACGCTTTGCAGCTTTAACGTGATGATTTTTTTGAGCAATAAGAGCGTCTTGGGCCATATCAGGCTGCTGAGCTCTTATAAAACGTAAGTAAGCCAATTCTTGATCAAACGCTCTTCCTTCTTCACAACCACCACTTGCTAGCGCTAGCATAATTTGTAGCTCTACGGGCTCTTCGGTAATACGCCCTACAGCCGCGACCATGCCACCTAAAGCTTCAGCACCAGCACACCCTGCACCCATATCATCACTTGTTAATAGCTCAGGAATAATATGTGCTTCGGCCAGTAAGGTTAAAGCATCACCCGTTGGTTTAATCATAGGCTTTACAAGAAACTGGTTAATCGCCTTACAACCACCTAAAACGGTTGATAACACTATAGAAAGGACAATCCATTTGAAAAATGTATGGCTGTGATTCAGCTTCACAATAAACTCCTAAAACAATCATTTTTTTGAGCGGCATTTTAACCAACTACCGATTATCCATGAGTTCATGTTTTTTTTGTGAGATAAGCGACACAAAGCGATAAATTCATGCACAAATTATAGCGATTAAGAGCTTAAACTAAGGTAGTGCATGGTAACAAGCCCTATAACCACAACTAAAACCAGCTTTTTACTCATTTTTTTAAAACTAGCATTGAAAGCTTATTAATCTGGGCTATCTTTACTCAGGAATGCGCGTTCTTGTATACCCTGAGCGTATTTACATCAACAATTAAAAAGGTCTGAACTATGAAAAAACCAGAATTAGCCGCAGCCATTGCAGAAAAAGCTGGCGTCACAAAAGAAAAAGCCGGTGAAATAATTAATGCGATTACCGATGAAATTACGAATGCTATGGCTAAAAATGATCCTGTTACACTGATCGGCTTTGGCTCTTTCTCAGTTAGAGAAAGAAGTGCTCGTACAGGGAAAAACCCTCAAACAGGCGCAAGCATTCAAATTGCTGCTAGTAAGTCTGTTGGTTTTAAAGCTGGGAAATCACTAAAAGACGCTGTTAACAAATAATGTCTATTTGGGTTGTGCAAAAGCACAACCCAAATAATTATACCCTCAAGACTCGTAAACAACCCTACCTTGATAGACTGTAGCTTTTATTTTCCCTTTGATGACTTTTCCTAGTAAGGGTGAATTTTTCCCTCTAGATACTATCGAAGTGTTCGTAACACAGTACTCAGCTTCTTGGTCATAGACCGATACATTCGCAACAGCCCCCACCACCAATAGGTTCTCTTTTTGCTTTAATACCTGGGCTGATCCACGCGTCATGGACTGAATAAAGCGCGCTAAATCTAATTCTTTATTTCTATCTAAAATCTGCGCCATTGGCAGAAGAAACTCTATCGTACTCATGCCTGGCTCTGTTTCTGCAAATGGCATCTGCTTTGCTGCAGCTTCATGGGGTTGATGAGAACTAGTAACCGCATCTATCACGCCGTCTATTACACCCTTTAATAAAGTTCGCCTATCAAACTCAGCCCTAAGAGGGGGCAAGCAATGGTAGGTGCTGGCGAATGATGCGACTTTCTCATCCGTATAAAGCAGGTTTTGAATCGCTACATCTGCGGTAACATCAAGCCCTTTTGCTTTTGCTTGCCTGAGTTGCTCTACAGAATCTGCAACTGACAGCTGCGATAACTGTATTAACTGAGCAACTGCAATGGTCTCTGAAAGAGGGGAAATACCCTGCAGCCCAATTGTTGTACTAACATGCCCTTCATGCATAGCACCTTTATGTAAGGAGGGTTCAATGGGATTAATAAATACACTTAATCCGTGAGTTTTAGCGTATTCAAAGCAACGCTTAGTAATTTCCAGCGTTTTTATAGGGTTATAAGCGTTGCTTAAAGCTACACACTGAGCTGACTTTAGCGCTGCATATTCTGATAACTGCTCACCGTTAAGGCCTCGCGTTAAAGCAGCTAAAGGCAGTACCTCACAGTTATTCGCCGACAAAGCAAGTTCATTAATTAGCTTAGTTACCGCTCTAGTATCATTAACTGG
>CAXBKC010000161.1:0-8043 GCA_963975615.1 uncultured Oleiphilus sp. | reverse complement strand
TGATTCTTTTACAAGAACACCTTGGAATGCTTCTGGGTTGAAACGGAAGGTAGTGCAACCTTTTAAGCCTTTTTCGTAAGCGTACATATAAATATCTTTGAATTCGTCATATGGAAATTCTGTCGGTATGTTCGCAGTTTTGGAGATAGATGAGTCTACCCAAATCTGTGCTGCTGCTTGGATATCCACATGTTGCTTTGGGCTTACTTCGTCAGCAGAGATAAAATAATCAGGTAGCTTTGATTCTTCATCTTGACCAAAAGGCATTGCCTTTGGATTGATAGCGTGACGGTACGCTAGTAATTCGTAGGAGAATACATCTACTTTTTCTTTAGTCTTTTTGCCTTCACGAATAATGTTTCGCGCATAGTGATGTGCAAAGCTTGGTTCAATACCGTTACTGGCATTGTTGGCTAAAGATAATGAAATTGTACCTGTTGGTGCAATAGATGTGTGGTGTGTGAATCGCGCACCTTTTTCTGCCAATTTTTCAATAAGCTCGGGTTCGAACTCACCGACTTTCTGCATATAGCGGCTATAGCGTGCATGAAGCACTCGTCCTTTAATTTCATCACCGACTTTAAAGCCATCAGCTTTCATTTCAGGGCGTTTGATTAGCATTTCTTCGTCAACAGTAAAGGTCTCTTCCATAATTGGAGCTGGGCCTTTTTCTTCTGAAAGGGCAAGTCCTTGTCTCCAGCCTTCTAGCGCCATTTCACGATTTACTTTCTCAGTAAATTCAATTGATTTATCTGAGCCGTACGCCATTTTCATCATCGTGAGTGTTGAGCCTAAGCCCAAGATGCCCATGCCATGACGGCGCTTGAAATTGATTTCGTTTCTCTGGCCAATTAAGGGTAGGCCATTAATTTCAACAACGTTATCAAGCATGCGGGTAAAGATAGCGACGGCTTTCTTGTACTTTTCAAAGTTGAAGGATGCTTTGTCTGTGAACGGGCGCTCTACAAACTTGGTTAAATTAACCGAGCCTAATAAGCAGCTACCATAAGGTGGAAGAGGCTGTTCGCCACAAGGGTTGGTTGCACGAATATTTTCGCAAAACCAATTGTTGTTCATTTCATTTACTTTATCGATCAAGATAAAGCCAGGTTCAGCAAAGTCATAAGTAGACGTCATGATACTGTCCCAAATGAACTTAGCTTTAACTGTGCTGTAGATGCGACAAGCAACCAAGCCTTCTTTATTACTTATATAACCTGTTTTAACTGGAAAACTACGATAGGTGAACTGAGTTGTATCGCTTAGGTCGAAGTTGTCTTCAGCAGCTTCTTCGGCGGTAACAGGGAACGATAGCTGCCAATCGGTATCGTTACGAACTGCGTTGATAAAGTCTTCGGTGATTAATAGAGAAAGATTGAATTGACGTAAGCGACCGTCTTCACGTTTCGCACGCACAAAGTCTAAAACATCTGGATGATGAACATCAAAGGTAGCCATTTGTGCGCCACGACGACCGCCTGCAGAGGATACGGTAAAGCACATCTTGTCGAAGATATCCATAAAGGATAAAGGCCCTGATGTTGTAGCACCCGCACCTGCGACATAAGCGCCCTTTGGACGTAAAGTTGAAAACTCATAACCAATGCCACAGCCTGCTTTTAGGGTTAAGCCCGCTTCATGATTTTTAAGTAGGATATCGTCCATCGAGTCAAAGACAGTGCCAGATACAGTGCAGTTGATGGTTGAAGTAGCAGGTTTGTGTTCACCTGCGCCAGCATTAGACATGATTCGTCCTGCTGGTATAACGCCGTGCTTGAGAGCCCATTTAAAGTCTTGGTAAACAGATTCTCGTTTAGATTCATCTTCAACTTGTGATATTGCGCGAGCAACACGCTCATAAGTACCGTCGATATCTAGATCAACAGCAGCACCAGTCTTTGTTTTCAATTGATACTTGGTATGCCAGATATCTTGAGAAGCGGCTTGCATAGGGAGTGGAGAAACAAGTGGTTCAACTTTGGCGTTCATGTGTGACCTCTGGCTATTTATTTAACTGGATATAGTTAGGATGAATTGAAACGATCTGTATATTTTAAAACCGATTCTTAATAACTATATATAGTGTTTTATTATTTATATGTGTTAGTTAGTTTAATTAGTACTTAAAAATACTTATTGCTGTTAACTCATTGAGCATTAAGTTTTTTTAGTGTGATCTAACCTTAGATAAGGCAATTCCGTGATCATGTTTTCATATCTACATACAGTGGCTTATTATTATAATTTACACTATATATCGGTAGATTTTGAAAAATTATAACATCATATTGTGTTTTGTGAAGTTTAATTTCAATTAAATCTTAATATTTGTTGCTGTTTATCAAGTTGATTTTGTCAAGTTAAACAAAGATAAAAGATGACGTATTTCAAAGAGGCTGACAGCCAGTGAGTTAGGAAATTAGTGATTACTAATCTTTGCTGGAAAACTATATATAGTGCCTGCCTGGAAATGAAAAAAGCCAACTAACAGTCGGCTTTTGGAGTGATGATATATGTCCTGGGTTTTTAGTGCTGAGTTGCTTGTACTGCGGTTAGTGCAATTGTAAAGACAATATCTTCAACTAAAGCGCCTCTTGAGAGGTCATTTACCGGTTTGCGTAAACCTTGAAGCATCGGGCCAATACTGATGACGTCCGCACTTCGTTGTACGGCCTTATACGTTGTATTTCCTGTGTTTAAATCTGGAAAGATAAAAACAGTTGCTTTTCCGGCAACTAGGCTGTCAGGAGCTTTGTTCAACGCTACACTTTCAATTGCCGCAGCATCATATTGCAAAGGGCCGTCGATGAGTATGTCTGGGCGTTTGCTTTGAGCTATTTTTGTTGCTTCGCGTACTTTGTCTACATCATGGCCTTGCCCGCTTACGCCTGTACTATAACTTATCATGGCGACTTTGGGCTCTATACCAAATGCTCGGGCAGAGTCGGCACTCTGTATCGCAATATCAGCTAACTGCTCAGCATTAGGGTCGGGATTGATGGCGCAATCACCATAGACTAAGACTTGTTCAGGAAGGCACATGAAAAATACAGAAGATACTACTTTTGCATTTGCGGTCGTCTTTATGAGCTGAAGGGCAGGCCTAACAGTATTTGCTGTTGTGTGTATGGCGCCTGAAACAAGGCCATCTACCTCATCTAAGGCAACCATCATAGTGGCTAAGACAACATTATCTTCAAGCATGGCTAATGCCATTTGAGGGCTTACCCCTTTGCTTTTACGTAACTCTGTCATAGGTTCTACATAACGCTGCCTAACTAATTCAGGATCAATTATCTGAATGTCATCAGGTAGTTCAACCCCTTGGTTTTTAGCAACCATTTGGATCTCTTCAGGATTCCCTATAAGAATACATTTTGCTAGTTTTCTTGCATGGCAAATGGCTGCAGCACTAATAGTGCGGGGCTCACTTCCTTCGGGTAATACAATTGTCTTATTTGCTGAGCGTGCATTTTCCGATAACAAGTATCTAAATGCAGAAGGTGAGAGCCTAGTGGCACGTTCTTTTTCGCAATGCTGTTTCAGCCAGTCAGTATCAAGATGGCTGGCAACTGTGCGCATCACATCGTTAATCCTATCCAAGTCGTCTAAAGGGACTTTATTTTCTAGTTTGGAAAGCTTAACCGCTGTTTCAAATGTGTCTTCTGTGGTGGCTAGCAGAGGAAGGCCATTTTTTAATGCTGGATAACAAAGTGACAAAATAGTAGCGTCGGGTTGATAACCGCCCGTTAAAATTAAGCCGGCAAGCGGTGTACCATTTTGTGCAGCCATACAAGCAGCAAGAATAACATCCCCTCTATCACCTGGGGTTACTAGGAGGCATCCAGGTGTTAGTACGCTAATAAGATTAGACACACTTCGGGCGCAAATTGAAATTTTTAAAACGCGACGACTAAGATCATAGTTAGGCTTATGTGCCGGGTCAGAGCTCAGTTGTATGGATGAGAAATCAAACTCATCTGCAATGTCTTTTATTCGTGGTGCTTGTAATTGTTTTTGTAGGGGGATTTGTCCTATTAACTTAAAGTTACCTGAGAATGCAGTGCAGTTTTTAATAAACTCTAAATAAATTTGCGGATGAGTTTTTACGGTTGGGTGAGAGTCTTCTGTTATATGTAAGCCATTATCGTTTAAATCGTAAGATTCGAGAGCGCTAACCTTGTTTAAAATGCAGCCAATTATGTTTTTCTTAACGGAGCTAAATGTACCTATCGCTGTATGAATATGGCTATCTAGTTGTTCAGCAGTATGAGGTTGCTTTAAAGAGCTCATTGGAACTAAAAGGATAATTTCAGAGTCTAGGCTGTTTGCAATATCTTTATTTAGCTCTGAAGAATAGGCTTGGTCTTGAGTTGGAACAATACCTTCAATAATAATGACGTCATAGCGTTGTTGTACTTGATGGAAGTTGGCAGATATTCTCTCCATAAGTAAACCCTTGTCGCCACGGCTGATAAAGGTTTGAGCCTCTGAAATGTGAATAGCGTCAGGTGTTTCTATGTGGTTAATTGCTCTTGCGAAATGAATGGAATGATCCTGTCTGCCAAGAGCTGTCTGAGATAGTGGTTTGAAAAACCCCACACGCACGCCAATTTCATCAAGTGCTCTTAATAGACCTAAGCTGACAGAAGTTAAACCTGCATTTTTAGCGGTGGGTACAATAAAAAATGATTTAGCCATATTATGTGTCTTTTCCGTATGTTTTAGGTCTGAAAGTAGATAAATGGTTGGGCTTACTTTGATTGTATTAAGTCAAGTGTATCACTAACAATCATTGCCTCTTCATCGGTTGGAATAATTAAAATAGGGCGGCTATTTTGTGTGTGAATTGGAACCGCGATCGACTCATTAATAGTAGAATGCGTGTTTAATACAGTATCTATCTCAAATCCTAAAACCGATAAATGATTCACAATTTTCTCTCTTACCAGTGTTGCATTTTCACCAATGCCTCCGGTGAAAATAAGTGCGTCGAGTTTATTTAACGATGCGGACATTGCAGCTATGTATTTAGCTGCTCTAAAACAAAATACTTCTAATGCTAGTTTCGCATCCTCATTTTGCTCTAGCGCATTGCAGACTGTCCGCATATCATGACTTAACTGCGAAATGCCAAGTAAGCCACTTTTTTTATTTAAGGCTTGATTGATCTCTTTTGGGCTGACACCTTTATTGACAAGATAATCAAAAATTCCTGGGTCGATATCACCAGAGCGTGTTCCCATAACAAGCCCCTCAAGAGGTGTCATTCCCATACTTGTATCGACACTCTCACCATCTTTAATGGCAGTGACGCTCGCACCATTACCTAAGTGCGCAGTGATGACGGATAATTCTTCCATGTCTTTTTGTAAATAGCTTGCCGCTTGCTGAGCAACAAAACGATGACTCGTACCATGAAATCCGTAGCGTCGTATTTGATATTGTTCAGACCATTGTTTTGGAATAGCGTAAGTATAGGCGTGACTCGGTATGGTTTGATGAAATGCAGTGTCAAAAATTGCTGCTTGCTGTAGTTGAGGAAACTGAAGCTGTAGTGTTTCTATACCAATAATATTGGCAGGGTTATGCAGAGGCGCAAGTTCAGAACAAGCCTTAATTTGCTTAAGCACATCATTCGAGATCAAGACTGATTTACTAAAAACATTACCTCCATGAACCACTCGGTGGCCTATACCAAGCAAGTAATCGTCGAGTGAAAATTTTTGATTTAGTTCTGAGATGATTTCTTGTAAGCATTCAGAGTGAAAACTATTTTGGCCTTCACTCAAATCGATAGACGAGCTTATCTTGTTTGGATCCTGTTTTATGGTGATATTTGCTTGATTCTCACTTATAAGTTCAGCAATGCCTTCAGAGATAAGTGATAAATTCTTTTGTGGGGAGGTTGGCTGAGTATCATAAAGTGCAAATTTTACTGAAGAACTACCACAATTAATAACAAGAATAAAAGAATGAGACATAGTCAAGGCAACTTTTTAAATATTTGTATCGTTTAAAAGATAAATGAAGCTTAAAGTTAAGGGTTTTTATGTCAAGTTGAATTGTCTTAGGATACCTCAAGAGCAAGCTTTGAGGCCGCAAAATAGATATCACTAATAAGTTTGACGCTCAGATCATAATGACTTAATTGTTGCCAGTCGATTTTATGCCATTGAGACTTTTCAAAGTTTAGTGTTGTATGAAGTGCTAAGCCTGCAAGACCTTTATGGTTTAGTAGAGCATCAGTGATCGCTTCATCTAAAGAAATATGCTTAATGATTTCTGTAATTTCTTGATCAAAAAAAGCATCTAAGCAAGATAGTAAGCCAACGGTATAAAAACGATTTTTTAGGTCCGGCTGTATGTGTTCTGCAAGCTTTTCGCACATTAAAGCTCTAACAAGGGCAGTATAGTGAAGAGCTTCAGGTTTATCATCCAGCTTACTTAAGGCTAAAAGGCTGGCCCAACTTTTTATTTTATTTAAGCCTAATAAAGTAACTGCGCGATGGATTGAGTCAATCGTGTTGCAGCGTTTAAATGCAGCAGAATTGATTAACTTAAGTAGTTTAAAACTAAGAGCAGGGTCTCTTGCTATAATCTTGGTTAAGTCATTGATATCTATGTCTGGCAGCTGTATTTCTGAAATTAAGCTAAGTACAGATAGTTTACTTGCGGCTATCTTCCTCCCTTTAATGATTTCAGGATTTGCCAGGAAATAACCTTGAAACATATCGCAACCTAGGTCTCGGCATCGATTGAATAACTCAGGTGTTTCAATTTTTTCTGCCAGGATTTTTACATTATATGGTTTTAGGGTTTGGATCGTTTTTTCTAAGGTTGCATCATCCATGGCAGGAAGTTCAAGTTTAATAATATCGACGATGTCTAAGATCGGTCGATATTTTTCATCCATGACAAAATCATCTAGTGCTAAAGTAAAGCCTTTTTGTTTAAGTGCTTTTAGGCTTGAAATGATTTCATCAGTAATACAAATATCTTCTAAAACCTCAATGATCATTGATTTTGGGTCAAAGAAAGGCGGGTTGTGAATTAATTCTGCAGTAAAGTTTATAAAGGCGGGCAAGCCATTGGTGACTGTTGTGATATCACTCTCTGTAAACAGGCTTAATAAAACTCGTGATGTAGCTCGGTTTCCGTCAAAAATTCCAATACTGGGAATGTCAGTATTTTCACGAAACAAAAGTTCATAGGCGATCACTTCTTTATTTGTATTATAGATTGGTTGGCGGGCTAACAAAATATCTTGTGGCTCAGTTGTCATTCATTTTTTACCCAGTTAAACGGTTCACTAGAAAAATAATACAAATGTATGCAACAGTGTAGTACAGAAACTAAAATTTTAGTTTAGAAGTGGGAGGATATAGAAAAATAATACAGATGGGGTGGGCAGCACGAAAGTGTATTTCTGAAGTAAGCAAAAAAATCGAAGTGGTGTCCCCTAGGGGAGTCGAACCCCTGTTACCGCCGTGAAAGGGCGGTGTCCTAGGTAACGCTCAGCTACTTGAGTGTAGCGAGCAGGTAATTTATGAGTGATTTCATTCATGGACATTTGTTTGTCTAGTTTTAATATTATCTCGTAACGTATTTTATTTTCGCCTGAACAAAAATAGTAAGCGTGTTCTTTTAAATCGGCGGCAGGTTGTCCATTTTGTTCATACACAAGTGTGGAGCAGCGAGCATAATTCGTGTTGACGTCTGCATAAGCGTTCAAAATCCCGATTCGTTTTGCCCAGCTATAAACATAATCAAGGCGCTTTTTTCCATCACGTGATATCCCTGGTAGTGATGCTAAAGCGAGCTCTTTTGGTAGGCCTCGTTGGTATAGTTGAAGTGCTGTTAAATGTTCGCTGGTAATAATAGAACAAGATAGAAAAGACTGTTTCGGTGAAGAAGCTTGTGTTCCTTTTTTATCTGTATTATCAAGAGCTAATACAGCAAATGAACAGCTTAGTAAAAAAGCAATTATGATAGACTTCATGAGTAAAATTTTACTACTAACATCGTTTGTAAGGTTTTTTT
>CAXBKC010000160.1:0-8149 GCA_963975615.1 uncultured Oleiphilus sp. | reverse complement strand
AACGGTTTTCAAACGCTTGGCCGTATAGGTCGTGTAAATCTGGTGTGTCATTTGGCGAAAACAAAGTCCAATCTTTATCTTCAAATACCCGTTTCATAAACAGGTCGGGGATCCAATTTGCGCTATTCATATCGTGGGTTCGGCGTCGTTCATCACCGGTATTTTTACGTAGTTCTAAAAACTCTTCGATATCAAGATGCCAACTTTCCAGATAAGCACATACCGCACCTTTTCGTTTACCCCCTTGATTGACAGCCACGGCCGTATCATTAACGACTTTTAAAAATGGGATAATACCCTGAGACTGACCATTGGTACCTTTAATGAGTGAGCCTAAAGCACGTACAGGCGTCCAATCATTACCTAAACCGCCGGCCCACTTTGACAGCAACGCGTTATCTTTCATGCCATCATAAATCCCCGCCAGATCATCAGGAATGGTGGTTAAATAGCATGATGACAGCTGAGGTCGGTTGGTACCGGCATTAAACAAGGTCGGTGTCGAGCACATATAATCAAACGTCGATAACAAGTTATAAAACTCAATCGCGCTGTCAGTAGGGTTTTCTTCTTTCAGCGCCAAGCCCATCGATACCCGCATAAAGAAAATTTGCGGTAGTTCGAAACGGGTTTCACGCCAATGGATAAAGTAACGGTCATAAAGCGTTTGCAGACCAAGATAGGTAAATTGAAAATCCCGTTCTGGTTTCATAGCATCAGCCAGATGCTTAAGGTCAAAGTTAAGTAACTCGGCTGATATCAGCTCTAACTCAACACCTTTACTAAGGGTCTCAGTAAGTAATTCAGCATAAAGGCTTTTCATGTTTTGAAAGGAGTTAGGTGGCTCGACCCCTAAAAAGCGGCAGGCCTCTTGTTGCATCGAGTCTAATAGTAGCCTTGCGCTCACATATGAGTAATTGGGCTCCTCTTCAATACGGGTACGCGCCGCCATAATCATGGCAGTGGCAATATCTTTTTCTTTGATGCCGTTATAGATATTTTTTTGCGCTTTTTCGAATAACTCATCGGCATTCACGTCAGCTAAGCCTGCACAAGCTTCGTGAATTATGGTGTTGATTCTGCCAATATTTAAAGCCGATTCCGACCCATCAGCATTGACTACTGTGATATTGGAATGGCTATCGATCTTGGGGAGCGTAGAGATCTCTGCATCCGTTGCTCGTGTTTTACTATGTTCTTCACGGTACAGAACATAAGCACGGGCAACTTTATGCAAGCCCTGACGCATCAAGCCTAACTCGACCTGATCTTGAATTTCTTCAATGGAGATAGCACTACCTTCTGGTTTATTCTTGAAGAAGTTAGCACTAATAATATGGGTTAGTTTATCGACGGTTTCTTTTACTCGTGTCGAACCTGAAGCAGAGTTACCTTCAACCGCGAGAATCGCTTTGGTTATCGCCGTGGTGATTTTTGAATCGTGGTAAGGAACGGCTTGGCCATTCCGTTTGATAACCTGAAATCGAGAACTGGTCTTGGGCTGATCGGCTGTAACTGAACTGCCAAGATGGTCTGAAGCCCTGTTTGAGGAAAAAGATGAAGAATAATGTGAAGACATGATAAAGCGCCTTTGTTTTCAATTCGCGTAAAAAGATAATAACTTCGCGAAAAATGGCTGTATGTCTTATTGGTCAGACAGCACAAAAAACAAAAACGTAAGGCAAAATGCCAAGCACCAAACAACTCTTAGGGTACAAAACATAGGCGTACATTCTCATTACCTTTTTCGCGAAGGTATGATTATTTCTCAGAGCATAGTGATTGAGCTCACCATGATGAGATCTTAGGCAGGTCTTCGGACTTAGGGGCAATCAAAAGCATTACGCTTTATTACCTACAACGACGGCTTGCTAGATAATGGTTATGATAAATAACCCTAAATAGTGCCTGAGTGTGTTTCACTCGTGTCGCGTTCGTTCCCCAATACCGCTGCGCGTCAGTTCCGGATTCTCACCGGATTCCCTCTTAGTTTCACGATGCTGTATACATAAAGAACACAACATAGACGCAAAAAACCAAAGAACTGGCACTATATATCGGGTTAATTAAATTATCAATGTTTGATTTGAATACAACACTAGTGCCTACTATCACTAGTATTAACCCACCTATCAAGCTGAGTTGTAAAAGCCTTACCAATAACTTAGCAGGTATATCTGACCAAAATAAAACTCCTTAATCAGCACCTCAAACTAAAGTTTTAAAGGTTTTATAGGGAGACTTTTCGTATACTTATAAACCAACTAGCTATGATCAATGAGTAATATGTGAGCAGTATGTACATAAAACGGATACACCAAATTCTCGGAATAATTATGCTTGTGCCATTACTTTTATGGTCGATCACTGGCTTTATTTTTTTGACAAAGCCAGGTTACGAAGGTGCTTATGAACAGCTTCAGCCAAAGCTATACCCTATCAACCAAGCGTTCAGCATAGGCGTAAGCGGTTGGACAGAAGCTAAAGTATATCGAACTATTTTGGGTGAGCACTTATTGGTTAAAGATCAGGGCAAATGGAAGAATTTAAGTCTTACGGACATGCAAGAGCAGGCCTTTCCTTCCGAACAAGATATTAAGCTGTTAGTTAATGATGCGATTTCAGAGAATAGAAACCGCTATGGCGAAATACTTCACATTGATGGGCAGAATATTTATACCGACACCGGCGTTAAAATATCATTGGACTGGGCCACATTGAGCCTAAGGCAAAAAGGACAAGATACAGATTTAATCAATACTCTTTACAATATTCACTACTTACAATGGCTAGATTCACCCGAATTAGACCAGGTGCTAGGTTTTCTCGGTTTATTCTTACTTATTACGTTGTCAGGGGTCGGTTTTATCATGCTCATAAAACCTCAAAAAAGTTAGCTGATACCACTTGTCGAGATACATATTCTGCATATTTAACATGCACAAAAAAGCCCAGCTAAACTGGGCTTTTTTGGTATATACGCTAGTTAGTCAGCTTATATTGTCGAACTATTTAAAATTGATCAGCAGTTAAGCTCATCATATCTTCACTACCAGATCGAATTGACTCTGCTAAAGATACTGACTTAGGTAATAAACGGTTAAAGAAGAATTTAGCCGTATTTACCTTAGCAGCGTAGAACTCATCAGCCGCTTTTGGTGAGGCTACTTTAGCCATCTTCGCCCACATATACGCATAAGCAGTCAAACCAAATAATTCTAGGTACTCGACAGAAGCCGCACCAATCGCATTTGCATCAGCCTTAAATGTATCAAGAACATACTCAGTTGTATCACTTAATCTTTCAAGTGCTGCCGACAATGATAAGATAAAGGGAGCAATTTCAGCGTTACCTGACTCAGCTTCAATAAACTCTGCAACTTCTGAAGCGAAAATTTCATAAAACTGACCACCGTTTGCTGCGATTTTACGACCCATTAAATCTAATGACTGAATACCGTTAGTTCCTTCATAGATTTGGGTAATACGAGTATCACGAACTAGTTGCTCTTGGCCCCATTCACGAATATAACCATGACCACCAAATATCTGTTGTCCAGCAATACAGCAATCAAGTGCTCTATCAGTCAAATATGCTTTAGCAACAGGCGTTAGCAAAGCAACCATCGACTCAGCTTTCAATTTTTCTTCTGGGTTATCTGAATACTTAGAGATATCTAAGTTATTCGCAACATAAGTAGAAAATGCACGACCACCCTCGTTATATGCACGCATCGTCATCAACATTCTACGGATGTCTGGGTGAACAATTAAAGCGTCAGCCGCTTTATCTTTATTGACTGGACCTGTCGGTGCACGGCCCTGAATACGGTCAAGCGCGTAAGCTACAGCATTCTGATATGAACGCTCTGCCGCACCTAACCCTTGGATACCAACACTTAAACGCTCGTAGTTCATCATTGTGAACATTGCATTTAAGCCTTTGTTTAAATCGCCGACTAACCAACCTTGCGCACCATCGAAGTTCATCACACAAGTTGCTGAGGCTTTAATACCCATCTTGTGTTCAATTGAACCACAATTTACATTGTTGTTTTCACCGACGACATTATTGGCATCAACTTTATTACGTGGAACCAAGAATAAAGAGATACCTTTAGGGCCAGCAGGAGCATCAGGCAGCTTCGCTAATACCAAATGGATGATGTTTTCAGATAAGTCATGCTCGCCACCGGTGATGAAGATTTTAGTACCGGTAACAGAATAAGAGCCATCGCCATTATCCGTTGCTTTGGTACGGATCATACCTAAATCGGTACCGGCATGAGGTTCTGTTAAATCCATCGCGCCAGCCCACTCACCAGAATACATTTTTGGTAAGTACTTTTGCTTCAATTCTTCAGTCCCGTGCGCATCAATTGCTAAACTTGCACCTGAAGTCAAACATACATACAAACCAAACGATATATCTGAGGCATAAAGCATCTCTTCATACTGTGCGCCGATAACTTTAGGCATACCCATACCTTCATAATCTGGGTTTCCAGTTAAACCTGACCAGCCGCCTTCTACAAATGTTTTATACGCTTCTTTATAGCCTGTAGCAGTTTTAACGCCCGACTCGCTCCACTTACAACCTTCCTCATCGCCATTTCGGCTTAAAGGAGCGATTAAAGATGCAGTGATTTTTCCTGCCTCTTCTAGAATTGCGTCCGCAGTTTCAGCATCGATTGTATCCTTTGTTCCTGCCAAGGAAGCCCAAAGGTCTGAACAACCAAATACTTCATTCATTACAAAGCGAATATCATTTAACGGGGCTACATAATCAGCCATCTTTATTTCCTCAATTCTGGGGGTTCAACAAGGTATGCAATAGAGGTTTTTTACCCATCTACCCTCTACCATAAAACTTTGCGCAGTATTTTAACGCAAAAAGCCCGCTAATGCGGGCTTTTTTTTAAAAGCTTAACTTAGAAAGCAAAGTTATCTTCTTCAATCGCCATCATAGACTCTGCACCAGCACTAATCATCTGTGCATGCGCTAAAGTACGTGGCAAGATTCTATCAAAATAGAACTTAGCGGTTTGGATCTTAGCAGTATAGAACGCTTCTTCTGTAGTGCCTTCAGCTAGCTTCTGTTGAGCAACTAAAGCCATTTTCGCCCAGAAGTATGCTAAACATACATAACCTGAGTACATCAAATAGTCTACAGATGCTGCGCCAACTTCATCTCTATTCTTCATTGCAGTCATACCAACTTTCATAGTGATGTCGCCCCATTCTTTATTAAGAGTGGTTAACTGGTCTACGAAAGGCTTTAGACCTTCGTTAGCTTCATTTTCTTTACAGAAAACATGAACTAACTTAGTGAAGTTCTTAAGAGCTGCACCTTGAGTCATTAGAACTTTACGACCTAATAAGTCTAGTGCCTGAATACCTGTAGTACCTTCATAAAGAAGTGCGATACGGGTATCACGAACAATTTGCTCCATACCCCATTCTGCGATAAAGCCGTGACCACCAAATACCTGAACACCATGGTTAGCCGCTTCATAACCAGCTTCTGTACAGAAAGCTTTTAGGATTGGCGTTAAGAAGCCTAGCATATCATCTGCTGATTTCTTCTCGTCACCTTCACCATGCGTAAGTAGGTCGGCTTGCTGTGCAGCAAAATAAATCATTGCACGAGAACCTTCTGCAATAGCTTTTTGAGTTAAAAGCATACGACGAACGTCTGGATGTACGATGATTGGATCTGCTTTTCCATCTGGATTCTTAGGTCCAGTCAACGAACGCATCGCCAAACGATCTTTAGCATAAGCTAGTGCGCCTTGGAATGAACCTTCTGCAGCAGCTAAACCTTGAATTGATGTTCCGATACGAGCAACGTTCATAAAGGTGAACATGCAGTTTAGACCTTTGTTCTCTGGGCCAATCAACCAACCTTTAGAGCCATCAAAGTTCATCACACAAGTCGAGTTACCATGAATACCCATTTTGTGCTCGATAGAACCACAAGTAACATCATTCTTGTCACCTGGGCCGCCCTCTGCATTTGGTAAAAACTTAGGTACGATAAATAGAGAAATACCTTTAGTACCTTCTGGCGCACCTGGTAGACGAGCTAGAACGATATGAACAATGTTGTCTGCCATATCGTGTTCACCAGCTGAGATGAAGATTTTAGTGCCGGTAATTGCATAGCTACCATCTGCATTTGGCTCAGCTTTAGTTGTAAGAATACCTAGATCAGAACCACACTGAGGCTCAGTTAAACACATTGTACCTGTCCACTCACCTGAGATAAGTTTTGTAAGGTAAGTTTCCTGCTGCTCAGGTGTACCATGTTCTTCAAGAGTTGCACGTGCACCATGGCTCAAGCCTGGGTACATACCCCAAGACCAGTTAGCTGTACCGATCATTTCACTCAATACAATATTGATCGATTCAGGAAGACCTTGTCCACCGTGTTCAACAGGGGCATTCATTGACGGCCAACCACCTTCAACAAACTGTTCATATGCTTCTTTAAAGCCTGTTGGAGTTTTTACGCCATCTTCACTCCAAGTACAGCCTTCTTTATCGCCAACTGCATTTAAAGGAGCTAAAACTGCTTCACAAAACTTTGCACCTTCACCAATGATAGCTTCAACCATATCTGGTGATGCTTCATCTGCGCCAATGCGACTATAGTGTGATTCGCTATCTAAAAGTTCGTTCATTACAAACTTAATTTCGCGTAGGGGAGCTTTGTAATCTGGCATAGGTGTAACCTCAAATAAAATTATTTACGTTTCAACACTTTGATAAGAAAAAAGTTATATCAATCCGCCAACTGTAAAAAACATAATTTTTAACAGCGTCGTTGAGTTGGCGAAGATATTTTTGAGCTTTTACTCAAAATAAAGCATCAAATATCAAACGACTGTTTGAAACATACGTTTGCTTTAACCTTTTGTCAAGATTCTGTGACTTCGAAATCATTAAATTTCTTACTCTTATGCGGACAAAAAATAAGGATAATTAAGCCACGACACAAAGACAATAAGGCAATTCCTTATGTAAAACAAAAGACTAGCAGAGTTTGTTAAAATCGCAGGAGGTTCAGAAGGGATAATTGTAAATTTTTATAATTTCATTCAATAAGTTTAAAATTCATCAAACGATAGTATCGACTAAATTAACTTTTTCATTACTTTTTTGAGATATAGATTGAAATTTATCTAAAGAATTAATTATATAGAACGAATCAGTTTTGGAGATAGGATCCGATTTTTTTTCTCCTTTCTGCATTTCATCCCTTCCACCTAGATCATCATATTTTTTTTGAGCAAGCTCTGCTTGGGCTTCAGATATTGCACGAGCGGCTTGTGCCGCAACCATTTGATCCTGAGCCGAAGGCTGTGCTGGCGCAGTTGCAGCAGCACTAACAACAGTCATTTTTATGATGGTTGCTTGAGGATCCCCCGCTACTGGTGAAACGTCGATAGGCACCTCTCCTCCTACAGCATAACGTTTACCATCTGGCCCTGCCTGGTAGCTAAAGGAAATAGCCCCGGTATATTGCCCACCTACTGACTTATGCACCTGCTCATGCGCCCTAACTTCGAGATCCCTTGCTTTTAACTCCTCAACCATTTTGAGTTCATCTTCAGATAACTCAAAAACATTGGAAGCAGATTCCTTAGGCTCTTTGTCTTTAACTTGCTCTGAGGTGGAATCCGATGGTTTTGATGAAACTGTATTTTCAGCCAAAGTTTCACTAGAGCCTGCCCCCTTTGATGGTGACAATTGACTCTCATTGGATGCGTAGACTGTTGGCTTGCTATAAATAGGTGGGATTGTTGCTATCGCAGCTGTTTGTGCACCTCTTGACGAAGATAAGTTCACATTGACAAAAGACGTGGAACTAACGACAGATAAATCCGTTGAACTAACATTAGGTAATTTTGTAATAGAAGACTGTGGCCCTGTGTTATTAGGGCCTGAAGGTAATATATTGTTGGACGATGGGAGAATCATAACAAGACCTTGTTAATAGTCGTTTTCAGAGGGCCAACTTCAGTTATTTTCTCCTTAATAAAAAGGCTAAGTTAAACAATATACGCCAACGCTTAACTTAAACCATGGTATCTAAGATGGTACCCAATACTTCATCTGCTGTTTTAACAATTTGTGCTGACGCTTG
>CAXBKC010000159.1:0-8239 GCA_963975615.1 uncultured Oleiphilus sp. | reverse complement strand
AATATAAACCTCTCAATGTAATGGGGCAAAAGCTGCCACTCAAAATAGAACAAGTTTGGTCCATAAGAGTTCGCTTGGAATTAGCGAAAAGTATCAGAGACCTAGCTCTTTTCAATCTAGCTATTGATAGCATGCTTCGAAGTTGTGATCTTGTCAGACTATTAGTCAGTGATATTAGCCATGGCGATGGTATTCAGTCTCGAGCACAAATTATTCAGAAAAAAACAAAAACACCTGTTCAATTTGAAATTACAGCGAAGACAAAAGTGACTTTAAATAAACTAATTGAGAATCAGCATTTAGGCTTTAACGATTTCTTGTTTCAAAGTCGGTGTAAAAAATCAGAGCATCTATCTACAAGACAATATGCTCGAATAGTTGACTCTTGGGTTTCAAGCATTGGTTTAGATAAGTCTGCTTATGGCACTCACTCAATGAGGCGAACAAAAGCTTCAATTATTTATCGTGAAACTAAGAATCTTAGAGCTATTCAGATATTACTAGGGCACTCTAAAATTGACAGCACTATAAGGTATCTTGGGGTTGAAGTAGATGATGCGCTTGATCTTGCCGAACGAATCCAAGTGTAGATAGTGTTTAACCGTGTTTGTTAATTCCTTGCCAGTCTGAAGAAAGTCATGTAAATTTATTTGTAAGACATATTCTTACGAAGAGGTTTGTTATGGCAGATACCGTTACATTTAGACCTACTGATGATCAAGGCGGTTTTATTGAAGGCCTTATAAGCTCGGGAGATTACTCTAACCAAAGTGAAGTCATTCGCGCTGGCTTGAGACTTCTACAAGAGCATTACGCTGAATCAAAGCTAGCAGAATTACGCCAACTTATTAAAGATGGTGAAAACAGCCCCATTATCGAAAATTGGAATTCTGATGATTTTATTCAACGGATGAAGAAAAAACATAATGCATAAAAGCCAAAGCTTTTTTGTACACCAAAAAGCAGATGAAGATTTAGAAGCTATTTTTGATTATAGCCTAGAGAAATTTGGTTTTGCTCGAGCTGCACGTTATATCAAAGATATAGAAATAATGTTTAAGCAATTAGCTTGCAATCCTCAGAAGGGAAATACGTTTGATATCCAACTACCAAACTGTTTGCATCTAAGAGTTGAGTCACATTTCATTTATTATGCAGAGTGCCAGGGTGGCATTGAAATATTCAGGGTACTTCATCAACGCATGGAACCAAGTAAACATCTGATTGATATCCTAGATCAAGATTAAGCTCTTTGCCGCCAATGAATTTGATGTAACTTTTTGAGACATCTAATCGGAATTTTCTTCACTAGTGCCAATGACGTCCGCTAAGCTGCCACTCGACTGCTCACTCATTTCAGGATAATTTAGCCAGTTTTAGCATTGAGCCAATGCTGAAGTGCATTTTCCCAAAAAATGAAATCAGTTCATGGTGAAAAGCGGCCCAAAGGTATTTCGTTAGCTGTTATAAGTGTCTGCGTTCACTTTCATGAGAAAGCGACATTTTAGTAGGCTCATGACGGGCTAGAAATCCCACAAAAATAGACATCGAACAAACGCCACAAACGAAGTCGCAAACGAAGTCGCAAACGCAAGTGATTATTGGTTTTCACCGACCCGAATGGCACTTACTTAAGCTCAATATGTTCAAAAAAAGACACTTCTATAAGCGGCCAAAGTTCTTGATTACTGCTCCTCCATTTGTCATCCCGGTGGTGTTTTGAGCCGAGATCCATGGGATTTCAACGAAGGTGGATTCCCGCTTAACGCCCGCGGGAATGAAGGTGCGGATCTGGTATTTTTTGCCTACTTGCCCTTAAGTAAGTGCCATTCGTCACCGACTTTTATTTCAGATTTTAGATTAGATAGAGTCCGTTATATCAACAACCACATCTGCTTCAGCAGTCGCATTAACAGGGAAGGCGCTAGAGAACGCCATTACATCGCTGTTATCTTCATTGTAAATATCTAATGTCGCATCGCAGGTAAACGCAATGACATACTCACCCAAAGGAACGTACCCAATTTCAAACTCATAGGCCGATGTATCCATATTGTACGTAACTGTGGCTGACGTTAACGGATCAGTTGCATTACCCCGCAGATCTTGAATCGCCGCATCACTTCCCGAGAACAAATAGACCGCATTTCCGGTGTCGTCATTGTCACCGTTGTTACACGCCACATCTTCGACCAAGGAGTCTGCAACAGTCCCTCTCACTGTATTTACTTCAAGATTATCTACAATTCTCAGTGTGGGGCGAAGTTTGTAGTCTCCTGTTCCTTCTTGGTGAACAGATTTCCTGAGATCAAAATCTATGGTGAAGTCTGTAGTACTACCCGCACCAATGGTAAAACCGCGATTAAGCTTTAAGCCCGTTTGGGCACCACTTGGAATTTCCAGCGGATACTGCAGCCCGTCTATTTCGATGTAGGACGCTGTTTCATCAACGCCCAACCTGATCCACTGGTACTCGCCCGCCTCGAATGTTTCGCCTTCCAACAGCATCGTGCGAGAATCACCCTGGTAATCGAGTAGGTTAATAGACATAGCAGGGTCGAGCTCTATTACTTTGCTTTCCTCCCCCTGCACTTGTACAGAAGTGAATGAGACCACTACTTCTGACGCGCTTTCCACCGGGCCATCTGTCAAACCAAGAGAAAATGTACCTGTGCCGCTGCTATCCGAGCTGCTGGAGCTACCGCATGCCACCAAAGCTAACGATGACACTGCAACTAAAGACTGTAAAACTTGTTTTATAACACCTTCCTATATTTCGAGTTTATTAAAAATTCTGCGAAGCTGAGCTTTACGACGACTCACGTAAAGCTCAGCGTGAAAATAGAGCTTGATTAGCTGCTCTAGTCTTCAACACTCACTTCATCAATAACGAAGTTACCATCAATCAAAGTGCCCTCAATGCTAATCTCTACACCTATTGCAGCCTCTGCTATCTCTCCCGTGTCTATCGAGGAGGTGTCAAAAACACGCCCTAACAGGGTGATGCTATCGGGCAGATTTTTCGCTTCGAGCGGCCCTTCGATTTCTATTTCGTTGGAAGCTTCTTCCCTCTCAAGCTCGGTGATCACAATATCATTGTTTTCGGACAAATAGCCTTCTATCACAACATAATCACCAAGATTTAGATCGTCGAAACCAAAATCAAAGATTTCCGACACACTGCTGTCTTCAAAGGTGGTGAAGGCATTGGTCGTAACATCAATATTTAGAATGGTCAGCCCACCTTGGTTAAGAGAAGCGTTTGTTGCCGCTATTCCTGAAATAATGCCGCTCATTTCGATATTGTCTTCTCTTTCAAATGAAATCTCATCGGCAACCAGGGTGCCATCGTCGAAATAACCTTCTACTTCCAAAGCAACGTTGAGCGCGACAGCATCTATGCTGCCATCTTCAAACTCAGTCTCGCCAGTAACGGAAACTTGAATGCCATTTACATCAAAATCTTCAGCTGACACAAAGCGCGTCACCGTGCCTTTAATCTCAATTTCTTCATTGTCGCCAACGCTTCCGAATACATCATCAAAACCTTCCACCTCTTCTGCGTCCAATACATCGACATTTAAGGTCCCTTCGACTTTAACGACATCACCATTGGACAGCGAACCGCCTGGCATATCATCCAGGGTTGCACCGAAGTAACTAACGGTTAGACCGTTTACAGTGAATTCTTGCGCGTCCTCATCCAAGTCAGCAACTGGACCGACAAGCTTAAAGTCATCGCCATCATCATCAAGCTCAATTCGGGTTGCCAGAACCACCCCAGAATTATTTTGAATACCCGTTACTTCAATAACATCGCTAATGGCCAAACCATTTATAGATCGATCTGGTAAATCATCATCGAATTTGGTTTCATCATTGATGCGGACCTGCTGATTCAGAACCGTTACACTTCCGCCAACGATATCAATACTCGTAATCGGGCCCTCGATTATCGTGTCACTTCTAACCAGGTCGGCGATGGGGTTACCGTTGTCGTCAACGCTTGAAGACGATATTGTAACGAACTGACCTACCTGCAGTTCGGTCTGCATGACACTGTTGCCATCGACCAAGACGGATGTATCGTTTTCCACAATATAACGCCGGCCATTTAGCAAGATACTTCCAAAGCCGGAAACGGGGCCAGAAGCAACAGCGGGCGCACCACTCCCATCAATACCAGCAACATCAGTGCCGCCACTGCCGCCACCGCATGCCACTAAAGACAAGGCCATTACAATGGGTGAAATTTTGAAAATAGGGTCACGAGATTTCATAGTTTGCTCCTGAGGTTATTGAGGTTATACGTCTACTGATTCAAAGGAATAGAGGCCAACACCCAGTCGTATCGCCTCGTTACAGTTTGGCTCTGCCAGCTCATTGTTGCTAAGCCACGCATCGACCTCCTCCAAGAATGCCTGACCTTTCTCATCAATAAATTGTTTAAAGTCGTAAACACGATCCCAGGCAATATTGATATTCATTGCTCTTCTTTCAAATCGTTTGTTTTCTGTATCCCCGCTATCAAAAATGTTGTGGCAAATCGTTTCGCAAAGATCACAAATGACAGATGCCGCGCGTTGAACAGATAAGTTCTTGTCTCCCGAGGGAATATAAACTCGAGAAATAGCCTCTAGTTGCCCGTTATCCATTCGCCTAACACAATTGGTGCGTATAAGCTCTTTTACTATAGCGCCAGCAGGTATATCGCCGCCGTATCGCTTCGCCAACCCATAAAAGCCCTCATCGGACTTTTCATCCAATGGCTTTGGTTTGCCTTGTTTGTCTAAATAGCGGTCGTCTTGATACCACGCTGTCATCACCCGACTCATGTGGCCAACTGGAGAATTGACCGGGAAATCAATGCCATTCAACGCCTCTCGAACCGCTTTGACCTGCTTTCGATCCAACCCGGTTAGCAGTGCAATTCTTGATGTATTGGTGGGTCGCCCCTTGATTCCGAAATCTTCCGAAGCAACTTCTACAAAGAGAGCCTTACAGATCTCACAAAATTCCCGATAATTAATACCCAAACTAAGCATCAACCTTATAATTGGCTTCATGACGCTTTTAAGGATTAGAGTTGATAATTCTGTCATAGCAAAACCTCCATATATGGTTATATTTGCACCATATATGGAAATAAGCAAAGACTTATTTGTAACAAGATTTATCTGAAAGGAATGATTTAAAGGAAAGAGGCTCTCATTTACACGCAGCATATCCGGGCGAAACAGAAACTCGAAAAGGTGTCAGATCTGAATGGCACTAACTTAAGTCTGTCTTCCCCGCTCAGGCGCACTGGTGTCCAGAGTAAATTCATATAGCCAGACTCCCTTGGAATCCTTGTAGTTGTTTGGCCTTATCTCGCCGCCTTTGAGCAATTAAATGCCATTCGTGTTAGATCTATTTTACATATGATTCTCAATCTCATATTTTTAATAATTAATGATAATCAAGAACGTCCGCTGTTCTCACAATTCAGATGTTGTTTCTCGGCTACCTCAATGGGCGCTTCACTCTCAAAGCCAGCAAGTTACGACAACCTTAAATCAGAATAATTAGGCCATTTTGGTAGTGGCCTTCAACGGCAGGTTTTGGCACCTTCCAGTCACTCAAACAGTGGATTACCGCCTACGCGGTAATGACATAAATACGGATTCGAGGCGATACACTTAACCCTGCTAACGAATGAAGAGGGCTAGCGTTTTTCTTTCTTTTGTTTCTTTTGATCAAGATCAGGCTCGCCATTGTCTGCCAGTTCTTGTGCCTGCGAAAAGTCGAAACCGGCATCTTCGTTTAGAGTCTCAGGATCAAAGCGAATACCACAACCAGCTTTGACTGTTTTAAATTCTGCAGTACCAGCTTGTAAGTTATCTTCATCACTTTGAGTCATATTGATACCTTCTCTGTCGCAACCTGTTTGTATAAATCAGAATAACGCTGTGCTGTACGGCTAATTTCAAACTGGCTCAGCTTTTCTTTTGCTTCAGTTTGAAGACGGTTTCGTAATTCTGCATCGCTCACTATACGCTCAATAGCTGAGGCAAGTTCTTTGGCATTTCCCGGCTCAATTAATAATCCTGTCTTTTCGTGCTCGATAATATCTGGAATACCGCCAGTATTACTAGCAATCACGGGTAAGCCTGCCGCTATTGCTTCAAGAATAACTGAGCTAAGACCTTCAGACTTTGATGGCTGTATGAGTAAATTTGCCGAAGCAAACCAGGTTCCCATATCTTTTTGATGACTCATAAAAAAGATATTTTCTAAGCCTTGAGCCTGTTTTTTTAATGTCTCTGTTTCGGGGCCATCGCCTAACAATAATACATGAACCTGGATGTTGTTCTGTTCTAGGATTTTGGCCGCTTCAATGGTGACATCAAAACCTTTACTCTTTCCGACATAACCAGCCTGAAGCACTAAGGGTTTATGTCCATGAGCAGACCAGATCTGATCCACTTTATTTTGATTCACGGGATAGGATACCGGTGAGCTAGCTATTCTGACACAGCATTGATCTTCAAACTGTTTATTTAATGTACTTACGGTTTTGTTACTCAAGCCAACTAATGTATGTGCTTTTGTATAGGCTTTTAGAGAGATATATTTATCTTTTACCGGTTTATCCGTTCTATGGGTAATCACATAAGACGTGCCATGACGAAGGTTTTGCATGTAAGCCCACTGGGCAGCATAACGTTCGTGCGCATGAACAATATCGCACTGTTTATGTAATTTAGCTGACTGGCTCATCAAGCTACTACGTGTAGTAATGAGCTTACAAGGAAGCTTTCCTACTTCCAGCGCAAATGGGCTGTTATTGCGGGCAACGACCGTCAGCTTATAGCCTTGTCTTAGCTGTTGAGTTATCAATAGAAGGGTTTGTCGCTCACTGCCACTAAATCTTCGCGCTAGGTTTACATGACATATTTTCATAGTGCTGACTTTTCTTGAAATGAACGGTGTTCTGCTGCTTGGGAAATTGTATCAATTATTAATGAAGGTAAATATGTCATTTGCTGCATGAAGTCACTCACTTGACTACTCGAATGAAGAATTATCTGTGTTTCAGTCATTAATCTAACAGCTAAGATTCATTGCTTGGGTACTTAGCATTTAAAAAGAGAAGGATTATGCAGCGACAGACTAAGGATGTAAAATGAAGTCTTTTTATTTATCAGATAAGGTTTATTCAGAAAATGACGTTTACCTCAAAACTTAGAGCATATGCATGGTTTATGCTAATTAACACCTTTGTATGTGTTTTGATTTCTACACGTTACTTTGCTTTTTTGCCAGAGTTCCCGTCTGAAACACTTGCCCAAATATTTTTGATGAGTGGCACTTTTTCTCAAATGGCTCTGCTGTCCTTTCTTTTAGGTATGTTAGCCTTTCCTATTATATTTTTACCCAAGCGGATTAGAAATATATCGCAAGCTCTGTTTGCATGTTTTGGCATAGGCATATTAATAATCGATACCATGGTATTTTCCATGTATCGCTTCCATCTGAATATTGCTGTTTTAGAGATGATATTTTCCGGTCAAATGGTTAGCTTTCCTATCGAAGCTTGGCTAAGTGTCATTATTACCGCCATTGTTTTATTCATTATTCAGTTTACTTTAATTACTCATTTAGAAAAATCACCACGCTACACCCAATATGGTTGGGGTCGAGGGCTAGCTATTACGCTTTTTGCGACATTATTAGTGACTAATAGTATCCATATTTGGGCAGCAGCCAATGCCTTCCAACCGGTTACTCAGATTAAGCGTTACTTACCTCTATTTTATCCTGCCACAGCAAATAGCTTTATGCGTAAGCGCGGCTGGATCGATGAGGAAGCAGTAGCTCGTCAAAAGGAAATGACGCTCAACAGATCTAGTGACCTAAATTATCCACTCAAAGAAATACAAGTAGTAGCGCTTGAGAAGCCCACTAATATTATGCTGATCGTAGTGGATTCATGGCGAGCTGATACCTTTAATGAAGACAATACACCCAATATCTGGGCGTTTTCACAAAAAGGGAAGTCGCTGAATGACCATATGGCCTCTGGCAATGCTACTCGCATGGGAATTTTTGGATTGTTTTATGGCTTACCGGGCACCTACTGGCACAGCTTTTTAGTCAATACTCAGACACCTGTGTTAATGGACCGCTTACAGGCATTAAATTATAACTTAGGAATTTTTGCTGCAGCTCATCTTCACTCTCCTGAATTCGACAAAAC
>CAXBKC010000158.1:0-8244 GCA_963975615.1 uncultured Oleiphilus sp. | reverse complement strand
TAATAACAACATCTTACATAGATGATAACTAGACGATTTTTCGTTGTATAAGCTATGTTTATCTCTGGGACAAAATAGGGATAACTTTTAATATAAGTTATCCCTATTTTTATCCTCAAGCTTTTCCACAAGTTTGTAAGCCAAATATTTAAAAATAAATATATAGAAATAAATATATTATATTTTGTGCACAAGCCTGTTTATATGTTCAATATCATATTGATTATATTAAATAAACTTATGCACAGGGTCATTTATAACCTAAAAATAGGTCTAGTAGTTTTAAGCCATTATCGTTAGAATCATCGCCCATCTCATAAAGATATATATATATAATAATGGATCTAATGTAGTGCAAGAACAAATCTGGCCTGAATGCCTCTTAAAGCTTCAAGAAGAATTACCTAATCAACAATATAGTACTTGGATTAGACCACTCCAAGGCGAATGTATTGATAAGGTACTACGTTTATATGCACCTAATAAGTTTGTTTTAGACTGGGTGAAACAAAAATTCTTATCTCGAATTGAAGAACTTATTTCAGAACTAAAGTTTAGCGAATTAGTATCGAATGTTGAACTAAGAATTGGTCAATTAAAAACGTCGAGTACTTCTATTAGTAGTGACCAAGCTGGATCAAGACAATCGAATGATGAAATAAAACCTAAAAGTATTAATAATACGCAGCGAGAGCCTGTTAAGAGCAGATCTAATAATAGACGCGTAGAAGTAGAAGGTTCGATTATTAAGCATCAGAGCTTTTTAAATCCTAATTTTACCTTTGATACTTTTGTTGAAGGTAAATCTAACCAGCTAGCTAGAGCCGCATCTGTACAAATTGCAGAAAACCCAGGTGGTGCATATAACCCACTGTTTTTATATGGTGGGGTTGGTCTGGGTAAAACACATTTAATGCATTCTGTCGGTAATGAAATAATTAAGAAAAATCCAAATGCTAAAGTAGTTTATCTACATTCAGAACGCTTTGTAGCAGATATGGTAAAAGCTTTACAGATTAACGCGATTAATGAATTTAAACGCTTCTATCGATCTGTTGATGCTTTATTAATAGATGATATTCAATTCTTTGCGCGTAAAGAACGTTCTCAAGAAGAGTTCTTTCATACCTTTAATGCTTTATTAGAGGGTGGTCAGCAAATGATCTTAACTTGTGACCGTTATCCTAAAGAAATTGATAATATGGAAGAACGGTTAAAGTCTCGTTTTGGTTGGGGGCTCACTGTTATGGTTGAACCACCAGAATTAGAAACACGTGTCGCTATATTAATGAAAAAAGCCGAGCAGAATAAAGTAGCTCTTAGCAGTGAATCCGCTTTTTTTATTGCTCAAAAGATTCGATCGAATGTACGGGAATTAGAAGGCGCGCTTAAACTTGTGGCTGCTAATGCTCATTTTACAGGTGAAGAAATAACACCCGTTTTTATTCGTGAGTGTTTGAAAGATTTGCTCGCACTGCACGATAAGCAAGTTAGTATAGAAAACATCCAGAGAACAGTGGCTGAATACTATAAGATTAAAGTTTCAGACCTTCTATCTAAGAGAAGAACGCGCTCAGTGACTAGGCCTAGACAAATGGCGATGGCTTTAGCTAAAGAGCTAACAAACCATAGCTTGCCGGAAATAGGGGATGCCTTTGGTGGTCGTGATCATACGACAGTGCTTCATGCTTGTAAAAAAGTAGTTGAACTTCGTGACAATGACCCAGGAATTAGAGAAGATCATCATAATTTTATGCGTATATTAACTACGTAGTTTTAGCTCTATCCATGTTTGCTATTATAGTATAAAAATTATTGACATTAAAAATATAAGTTATTGAATTTAAAAGAGTTTTCTGATGAAATTACATATTACAAGAGAAGATATACTTACGCCATTGCAAATTATATCGGGTGTTGTTGAGCGTAAACAAACAATGCCTGTGCTTTCAAATATTCTTCTGGAAGCTGATACAGGTACAGTTACCCTTACCGGAACCAATATGGAAGTTGAACTGGTGTGTACACTTGACTCCGCGACTATCGAGCAAGGTGGCAGAATAACTGTACCAGCTCGGAAGCTTTCTGATATTTGTCGTTCCCTTCCTAGCGATGCGATGATTGAATTTAGTCTTGAAGGTGAAAAAATGCACCTTCGTTCAGGAAAAAGTCATTTTACTTTAGCGACTCTTCCTGCTGATCAATTTCCAAATACTGAAGAAGCTAACCATGATCTTGCACTAAGTTTTTCACAAAAAGACTTTAAAAAAATGTTGGACGCTACTTCTTTCGCAATGGCTCAACAGGATGTTCGTTACTACCTAAATGGTATGTTGTTAGAAATGGGCAATCAGTATGTCAGAATGGTGGCAACAGACGGACATCGTTTAGCCCTATCTTCACTTACTGCTGATCAAACTATTGTTTCTGAGAAACAAGTAATTGTACCAAGAAAAGGTATTATTGAATTAGGCCGGCTATTATCTGATACCGATGATGAAGTGGTCATTTCAATAGGTGAAAATCATATTTTCTCTAAAATAGGGAATTTCAAATTTACCTCAAAACTAATTGATGGCAAGTTCCCTGATTATAATCGTGTTATCCCGAAAGGGGGTGATAAGGTTATGATCGCAGATCGAAGTGCGCTGAAAAATATGTTAAGTCGTGCCAGTATTTTATCGCATGAAAATATACGTGGAATTCAACTTCATCTTACAAAGAATTTACTCCAGGTTTTCGCAAATAACCCTGAACATGAGCAAGCAGAAGATTGTTTAGAAGTTGGTTATGATAATGAAGATTTACAAATCGGGTTTAATGTAAGTTATTTGATCGATGCTATGAATGTGATTACATCTGAAAATGTTAAAATAACCATGTTAAATTCAAATTCATCTGCGTTGATCGAATCAATTAACGACGATGGAAATTTATACGTCATCATGCCGATGCGTTTGTAACTAAATACATAATTTATAATTTGTTTAAAGAGTAATTTTCATGGGAATGTTGTTAGATACACTAAAAGGATCATTTAGAATAGCTCAGACAGCAACTGTGCTAGCTAAAACTGCCAGTTTATGGGCTATTGGTGATAGACCACCTAATCCTAAATTACTCAGAACAGTTTTCGAAGATTTAGGTGCTACTTATATTAAGTTAGGGCAGTTTATTGCAAGTTCACCTACTTTTTTCCCTCAAGACTATGTTGAAGAATTTCAAAATTGTTTGGATAAAACTAAACCTTTTCCTTTTTCAATAGCAAAGAAAATTATCGAGTCAGAGCTAAATCAACCTCTAGATGCAGTTTATTCATGGGTAGATGCAAAACCTTTAGCCTCAGCATCGATAGCGCAAGTGCATGCAGCCAAACTCATCAGCGGTGAAGATGTTGTTATTAAAATACAAAAGCCTGGTGTCGAAACTGTATTACTGACAGACCTTAATTTTCTCTATGTTTCTGCTCGTATTATTGAACGCTTAGCGCCTAAGCTATCTTGGACATCTTTATCAGGTGTAGTTGAAGAAATACAACGCACGATGATGGAAGAGTGCGATTTCTTAAAAGAAGCAAATAATCTAGATGAGTTTAGAGAGTTTTTAGTAGCAACACAGAATGATGATGTTGTTGTTCCTAAAGTTTATAGACAGGCTAGTTCAAGAAAAGTATTAACAATGGAGCGCTTTTACGGTGTTTCATTAACTGACTTAGATACAATTCGACGTTATTGCTCTGATCCAGAAAAAACGCTGATAACGGCTATGAATACTTGGTTTTCAAGCTTAACTCAATGTGCTTTTTTTCATGCTGATGTACATGCTGGTAATTTAATGGTTCTTGAAAATGGCAAAATTGGCTTTATTGATTTCGGCATTGTTGGCCGAATTAATCCAGGAACCTGGGAAGCCGTGTCAGATTTCATCTCCTCAATAATGATAGGGAATTTTGATGGGATGGCTGATGCCATGATCAGAATAGGCGTTACTGATAAAGATATAGAAGTGAAAAGTTTAGCAGAGGATCTTCAGAGAGTGTTTACTAAGCTCGATGTCATGGTGCCTGATACTGCAATGCTAAATTTTAATGGTGAAGATGATGTTAATAGTATTTTAATGGATATGGTTAAAGTAGGTGAGAATAACGGTATTCATTTTCCTAGAGAATTCGCTTTATTGTTGAAACAGTTTTTATATTTTGACCGCTATGTTCATGTCTTGGCTCCTGAATTAGATATGTTTGTAGATTCCCGCCTTAATCTGCTGCACTAACCGATTATTAAGAGAGTACTGAAAAAGTAATTTTCAGTACTCTCTTAATCGCTCTTATATGTCTATAGAAAAACTAAACCTTACAAACTTTCGTAACATCACTGATGTAAGTGTCACCCTCCATCCAAAACTAAATGTTGTTTATGGCTCAAATGCATCTGGAAAAACTAGCTTGCTTGAGGCCTTCTATTTTATTTCTACTGGGCGATCGTTTCGTAGTAGACGAATCGAGAACATAATAACACGGCACAATTCGTCTACTGAATTTGTTCTTTTTGGCACCCTAAAGGATTTTAGCTCTATATATAGTGCTCATAATGTTGGCATTAAAAAATCAACAGTTCTTCCTACACAAATAAGGCTAAATAAAGAAGCTGTAAAGAGTGCTTCTCAATTAGCCAAACTATCCCCCATTATTCTGATTGACCCTTTAAGTTTCGATTTATTGAATGGCGCCCCAACACAAAGAAGACAGTTCTTGGATTGGGGAGTGTTCCACGTGGAACCTTTATTTAGTAAGAATTGGAATAACTATATTAATTGCTTAAAACAGCGGAATAGTCTCTTACGAAATGCTAAAATAGATCAGATTTCATTAAAGATTTGGGATACTAAATTATCTGAGCTTGGTGAACTTATTCATATAGAACGAAGTGAATACTTCGATAAATTTCAGAAGAGGCTAGCGCACTACTTAAGTTTCTTTTCGATCAATAAAGATATAAAAGTTAGTTACTATAAAGGTTGGGATAAAACAAAAAAACTTTATAAGGCCTTAGAGCAATTTAAGGATAGAGATATTGAAAGGCGGTTCACTCAAGCAGGACCCCATAGGGCGGATATTAAAGTCAGTATATATGGACAAGCAGCCTCAGAAAGCCTTTCTAGGGGGCAGCAAAAATTATTTATATTTGCAATGTATCTTGCGCAAATGCAGACATTATTCGATGTATTCAAAAAGAATACAGTAGTATTGATCGATGATGTGACTGCAGAGCTAGACGACACCAATTTGGAATTAGTGTTTAATAAATTGTTAGCCTTAGATGCACAAGTCATAGTTACCGTTTTAAATAACTCGCTGTTAGATAGATTACAGCGAGATAATACAGCATATAAAATGTTCCACGTGGAACATGGAAATATTACGGCAATAGAATAAAACCACAGATCAAAGTGGTACCTGATAATTAGGAGCAAAGCCAGAATGAGTGAAATAGAGAATAGTTATAATTCATCCAGTATTAAAGTTCTAAAAGGACTTGATGCGGTGAGAAAAAGACCAGGCATGTATATTGGTGATACTGACGACGGTACTGGCTTACATCATATGGTTTTTGAGGTAATAGATAACTCGATTGATGAAGCTCTTGCAGGGTATTGTTCTCAAATTAAAGTAGTTATTCACCCTGATGAATCAATTACAGTTTCAGATGATGGCCGTGGCATACCAACAGATATACATGAAGAAGAAGGTATATCTGCTGCTGAAGTAATTATGACGGTACTACATGCTGGTGGTAAGTTTGATGACAACACCTATAAAGTATCGGGTGGTTTACACGGTGTTGGTGTTTCTGTTGTTAATGCTTTATCTAGTAAGCTGAAACTAACAATACGAAGAAATGGCAAGGTCCATGAGCAGACTTATATACACGGCGTACCTGAAAAGCCACTTGAAATAGTTGGTGAAACAGATAAAACCGGCACAGAAGTTTACTTTGAACCATCACCTGAAACCTTTACCAATATCGAGTTTCATTTTGATTTACTTGCAAAGCGTATCCGAGAATTGGCATTCTTGAATTCAGGTGTAAATATACTTTTAAGAGATGAAAGATCAGGAAAAGAAGAAATTTTTCATTATGAAGGTGGCTTAAAAGCATTTGTTGAATATTTGAACACTAACAAAACACCTGTAAATAGAATTTTCTATTTTTCTACTCAAAGAGAAGAAGATGGCGTTGGTGTTGAGATTGCTATGCAATGGAATGACGGCTTCCAAGAAAACCTTTACTGCTTTACCAATAATATTCCACAGCGTGATGGCGGTACACACCTAGCGGGCTTTAGAGCAGCTCTAACCAGAAGCTTAAATACTTATATAGAGAAGGAAGGCTTGGGTAAAAACTCAAAGGTGAGCACATCAGGTGATGATGCACGTGAAGGCCTAACAGCAGTCGTTTCGGTAAAAGTACCTGACCCAAAGTTTTCATCTCAAACTAAAGATAAGCTAGTTTCTTCAGAAGTGAAAACAGCTGTTGAACAAGAAATGAATGCTTTATTTACAGAATATTTGTTAGAAGCACCTCAGGAAGCGAAAATCATTGTTAATAAAATGATTGATGCTGCTAGAGCGCGTGAAGCTGCTAGAAAGGCACGTGACATGACTCGTCGAAAAGGTGCTTTAGATATTGCTGGTTTACCGGGCAAACTCGCTGATTGTCAGGAAAAAGACCCTGCCTTATCTGAACTATACATAGTGGAGGGTGATTCTGCTGGTGGGTCAGCAAAACAAGGCCGTGATAGAAAGACTCAAGCCATACTTCCATTGAAAGGTAAGATTCTAAACGTTGAAAAAGCACGTTTTGATAAAATGCTATCTTCAGTTGAAGTAGGCACCTTAATTACAGCACTTGGCTGTGGTATTGGGCGTGAAGAATATAATATTGAAAAATTGCGTTATCACAGCATTATCATCATGACAGATGCTGACGTCGATGGTTCACATATTCGCACACTATTATTAACATTCTTCTTCCGTCAGATGCGGGAAATTATTGAACGTGGCCACATATTTATCGCAATGCCTCCACTGTATAAAGTTAAAAAGGGTAAGCAGGAGCAGTATTTAAAAGATGAAGCAGCTCTTGAATCTTATTTAACGCAGTCTGCTTTAGATGGTACACAATTGTTTGTTGATGTAGATACACCAGCTATTTCAGGCCAGGGCCTTGAAACATTAGTTTCACAATACCGAGTAGTAGAAAGCTTAATTAAGAAGTTATCGAAAGCATATCCTTTAGTTGTCTTAGAAACCATGTTGAAGGTAAGTCCTTTATCGCTAGAGATGACTAAGGATAAAGCTGCTGTTGAGGCGTGGGCAGAAGAAATTCAAACCCTGTTAAACGTTGATGTTAAAACAGGCATGAGTTACAAGTTTGATGTGGTTAAAGATGATGAAAAGGATCAGTACTTACCAAGAGCTTTAGTATTTGTTCATGGCATATCTACACCTTATACCTTTGGCGAAGAGTTTATCGATTTCAGTAGTTATAAGAAAATGACCGAATTAACTCAAGCAATAGACGGAATTTTTAGTAAAAATAGTTATATCCAACGTGGCGAAAAACAACAAATTGTTGCTGGATTTAAAGATGCGCTTGCCTGGTTAATGAAAGAAGCGCAACGAGGATTAATGATTCAACGCTATAAAGGTCTAGGTGAAATGAACCCAGATCAGTTGTGGGATACCACGATGGATCCCGCTACTCGTCGTATGATGAAAGTGAATATAGAAGATGCCGTAGCTGCAGATCAAATATTCACAACCTTAATGGGTGATGAAGTAGAACCTAGAAGGTTATTTATTCAAAGTAATGCACTTGAAGTGTCTAATCTAGACGTTTAACAATATAGATTTTGTAGGTTTCCACATATTTTGTCTAAATTGCAACTTTTGTCCTCACGGATAAGTTATTGTAAATCATGAAGTTAACTCTATTTTTGGCTGATTTTCTGTTAGTCGAAAATAGAGTTTCCCTCTTTTCTAGAAATAAACCTCACTATTTATATCAAGGTTTAATCTTCTATCCTATCCTTCTATTTTCCTAGTTCGACCTATAAATTAGATTTTTAGGTTGTGTGTTCATACGGCGCTTAAAATTTCAATGAAGAGACTAAACTTGAATCATATTTGTTAATATTATAGTCCATTTCATGCAATTTATGTAAGCGCCGAACCAACCTCAT
>CAXBKC010000157.1:0-8272 GCA_963975615.1 uncultured Oleiphilus sp. | reverse complement strand
CTGCCAGCCCAACTCGGCTTTCGCTTTGGAGATATCCGGGCAGCGTTGCTTGGGGTCGTCTTGGGGTAACGGCAAGTAGTTGATCAGCGATTTTGAATGTGTAAGATCAATGACCTGTTCGGCTAACTGTTTAATGGTAAATTCATTTGGATTGCCTATGTTGGTCGGTCCAATGATGTCATTCGGCGTATTCATCATCCTGACAAAGCCCTCAATTAAGTCATCACAGTAGCAAAACGATCGTGTTTGGCTGCCATCGCCGTAGATGGTGATGGCTTCATTTTTGAGGGCCTGCATAATAAAATTTGAGACCACGCGGCCATCGTGAGGGTGCATACGGGGCCCGTAAGTATTAAAGATGCGGACGATTTTGATGTTAATTTTGTGCTGTTTTCTGTAATCCATAAATAGCGTTTCGGCACAGCGCTTACCCTCGTCATAACATGAGCGTGGCCCAATTGGGTTGACGTTACCCCAATAGTCTTCCGTTTGCGGGTGGATGTCGGGATCGCCATACACTTCGCTGGTGGATGCCTGCAAGATTTTGGCACCGATGCGTTTGGCGAGCCCGAGCATATTGGTGGCGCCATTCACATTTACTTTCGTGGTTTGTACCGGGTCACTTTGATAGTGAATCGGACTCGCAGGACATGCCAGGTTATAGATTTCATCTGCTTCGATGTAAAGTGGAAAACAAATATCATGGCGGATAACTTCAAAGTAGGGGTTATCCAATAAATGAATAATATTGCGTTTCTGGCCCGTGAAAAAATTATCGACACAAATGACTTCATGACCATCGTTCAGAAGGCGTTCACAAAGGTGGCTGCCGAGAAATCCGGCGCCGCCAGTCACAATGACTCTGTTTTTCATAATATTATCAGCCTGTTTCAGTTAGTTTTGCTTGTTATTTAACTTAGTTGCTTATCGTCACAATGCTGTTGGTGGCATCACTTTCATAAACCGCATTCGGGATTGCAATGCTGCGCACTCCTTCTTCAGCGCTTGCGATGGCGCCAGAGGAACCGCCGTTTGCCCTATTGATAAAGTCGTGCAATTCTTCGACGAAGGTTTGGATAACGGTTGACTGCCAGCCTTTGACTTTTTCACGAAAGATAGAGCTGAGATAGAAATTTCTTTTGGTATGAGTTCTGCCTCCAGGTTTGTCCATGGTAATAATGGCTGAACTCATAGGAGCATAGAAAGCACGAGCCATTCCACGGTCACCATAGGCTTCGACGTAAAACTGGTAGCCCTTCCATTCGGTCCAGCTACTATGCAGGCTCCCCATAATGCCAGACTCACTACGCAAGTGGACAAAGGCGTTGTCTTCGGTGCGGTCTAACTGCCAGGTTTTGGTGCTAATCATCCCGGAGACCTGGCTGATCTTGTCATCCATCAGATAGCAGATTAAATCGAGGGTATGGATACCGTTGTCCATGAGCGTGCCGCCGCCCATGATGTCTTTGTCATACATCCACTTTGATTTGAACTCCGACAATCCAGTATGTCCAGCATAACCTTTTACGTATCGTAAGGTGCCTAATGATCCGCTCTGGATGGCGGCTTTAACATCCTTGATCGCTGCAAAGTAACGATGGTTGAAGCCGACAGTCAGAAGTTTGCCACAACGTTTAGCCGTTTCAGCCATCTGTTGGCAGTCAGTGAGCGAGCTTGCCATTGGTTTTTCAACGATAACATGCTTACCATTTTCCAATGCCGCTAGCGCAAGGTCTTTATGAAAATGGGTGGGCGTGGAAATGATGATGGCATCGCAAGCATCGGAGTGTATGAGTTGCTCTGCATCCTTGAAGATAGTGACATCACTAGGAAGTTGTGCCAGCAAGGTCTGATTAATGTCGAAGGCGGCGGTTAGTTTGCATTCAGTCGAGGCATCAAGTGCCTGTTTGCGTACTTCTCCAATACCGCCGAGTCCAATGAGTCCGAAGCGCATCATGATACTTTAGTTTCCTTTTGTTCAATGTGCCGTGCTGATTTAGTCAGCATGAGTTCAAATGCGGGTCCGACCTGCACCATCAACTGACTAAATAGTGGCATACGGGTGATAATAGAGTATATTTTGATCAGAATTCGGTCGATTAGAGGGTAAGTGTTGTTTGAATCCATGGAAACCATTCTCGGTCTAAGTGCGAGCACATGCAAGCCAATGTTTTTGCTAAAATCTATCACATATTGTGGCGATATCAAATTGATAAAACGTAGTGAGTCGACTCCGCGAAAAAAAAGCAGCAGCCTCTTGCGTATTGTTGTCGGAAAATAACCAATTGCCCAGAGCCTTGTTGTTGGATGTGGGCCAAGGCAGAACTTGTTGCTTCCAGCGATCCACAGTTTGCCTTTTATGGTAAGAAGCTGGTTGATTGTGTTTAAGGTTTTTTCCACCGAGTAAACGTTTTCCAGCAGATCTGTGGCGACTATTTTCGAAAAACGCTGATCAGCAAAGGGAGGGTTCTCGATATCGGCGCATACTAGGGTTGCAGATACGCCCTGCTCTTTCAGTCTTTGTTTGCAGATAACGAGCCAGCGTAAGGCGATATCTATACCGTAAAGCTGCGAGCAATTTTCGGCTGCAGCAATCAGTGCGCCACCGGTGCCACAGCCTGCATCGAGTAGAGTATCGTTTGCGGTAAGTGACAAGCTCGCCAGGCTATGTCTGGCTTGCTTAGGGCCATTTTGCTGGTAGGCTTTATAGCGAGCGGCTAGAGCTGGCGGAACGTCATCGGTGATCTCGTAGTAGTAATCTAGCATGGATGAAAAGTCCTGTTTTACTTCTGTGACGAGACGTTTAGCTTTTGCGCGTTCCTCTTCTAGGCTAAGGTACGGATCGGAACGGAGCCGGAAATCCGCAATTCCAAAAAGAATGGGATAATCGCGTTGGCAGTGAGTGCACTGATAAGATTCAGTGTGTTGTATCAACTGTTTTCGGCACAATGGACAAACAAAATCCGTTGAGGTTTTGGCGTTTATTTGATTGGCTTCTTGCATCGAAATCCGTCTCGGATATTGTGTTATAGGTGGTTTTTTTATTCAATTTCTTCAAGTGCGTTACGGGTACCAAAAGCATAGCCCCACATTTCACCAACAGCCCAAACCAGAATAAAGAGTGCCAAATAAGGGCTGGCTTGAAATAGTTCTTTGCGTAGCCTCTGTTTTAAACGGATCTGCTTAATCATGCGATAGAACAATAGTGGGGGTAGTAGTAGTGTCGCGCCACAAGCGATGAAACGGTGTAAGCGCTGAGAAGTCTGGAAGCGTAGTCCGGCATAATATCGTGAGTAGGTAAATCGTTGTCTGAGAAATAATCCTAATGAAAACTTCTTGCTATGAAATAATTTAATATTATTGGTGGAATATAGTTTGTAGCCTTTTTTAATCAGCAAGTGGTGTAGGGTGGTTTCCCAAAATCCAGATGTTAGAGTATCTCGGGGAATTTCTTCAAAGGCTTCTCTGCGGTACGCGACATTCATTCCTGGTAATATATCGGATATCCCTTCGTGGACCGGCTGGAGAAAGAAACTGTATTCACAGAAAAAAGTTGCCCAGTCCAGTGCGCTATCGTCAACGCCATTTTCAACACAACCACCGACGGCAATGGTATTGTCTGGTGCTTCATCAAATGCTAGGGAAAAACTATCCAGCCAGTTCAGGGAGGGGACGCAGTGATCTTCTGTTACAATGATATATTTGCCTTGTGCATGTTCTAGGGCATTAGTACGCAAAACAGGCAGTGAGGTACCAATATCGGCGCTAAGTCGTTTGACTTCAGGGTAGTTTTTGTCAATGTTAGCACTAACAGCATCATTACGACGATCACTAATGATCACTTCATAGCGTTGATGGCCCTGTTGATGTCGTAATGAATCCAGTGTTTCCAACACCCGCTGTTCATCTTCAGTGCTAACCATACCAATCAGTATCGAAAACGTGGGAGAATCAATATTAACGTCTTTGCTCATGTGTCTTATTTTCCTGAAATTGGTGGTGCATTATGTTTATTTCTCTGGTGCCCTTAATCGAGATATCGGCAGGCATCTTTCTCTCCAAAACTATACCCAAGAAATTCACCATAGGACCATGCGATCTCAGAACTTATGATGATAGGCAAAAAGCGAAGAAATGCTTTAAATAATTGTGGTTTTGGTTTTAGCCAGTTGTAGATTCGAAGGGTTCGCAATAAAAACAACAAGGGTGTAAATAAAATGCATGCCCATTTAGGTGGTTGGTTGTCTTGTTTGTGGCGACAACCAGCGAAGCAACGGCCATGCTCTTTTCGTCGCTTGATATAATGCCGAAAATTAAATTTTTTATTATAAATCACTGGCATGTTTGTGCAGTATATGGGGGAGGTGTTGTGCGTTTGTTTCAGTTTCCAGAGCATAAAGGTTTTGAAAAAACCTGCATTAATAAGTGCTTGTCTGGATTCGAGTAGTGTTGTTTTAAACACAATATTATTACCGGGGAATTCGCTGTCGCATTCAACCGGGGATTTAAACTGGGCGTACTCGATCAGGTAACCAATACTATGACGGCAGCTTAATGGCCAGCCAGGCTCTACAGAGCCATAAAAAACCGGAATGGCTTTAGAGATATTTTTGGCAACGGTCGGCAGCCAGTCATTTGATGGAGGGCAGCTGCTGTCTATGACCGCGACATATTGTGCTGAAGCATCGGCCAGCGCGACGCCCCAGAGCTTTAATATGGAGGTCGACTCCGGACAGCGAGTCGTTTTGATTATAATGCGCGATGTATCATCAAGATTGTCTGATTGATCGGGGCAAGCAAGTTGTAGAAAACGCGAATCAGATTGCAAGATGCTGCTAATGTCCAGATCCTGGTCATGGGCAATGTGAACGGCTAATGTCATGTTAAGGTTATGCTTTTGAGACAGTGCCTCAAGGCACCGGCTGAGATCAGACTCGCCCTTGGCGGCGATAGCGATGTGGACAGAGTTTGGTTTAACACTGCTCATACTTAAGTCCAATTTTCGGCGAAAGCAACAGGCTTGCCTTGATCATTAGATGCATAGGCCGTCAGCATCAGTGCTAGTGTTTTTATATTATCTTGTGCGCTACATGGAGGAATAGTACCTTTATCGATCGCGTCGATAAAGTTTTTCAATAGCTTGCTGGTCGCATTGGCGAAAATATCGAGCGGGTCGCTGGCTATCTTTTTGGCTTTCTCGCCATGATATTGAAGGGCTCTGCCGCCTAATGAAATATCAAAGCCCACGTAGGGTTTGCGATCACCACCGCGAATGCCGGCCGTAAATTGTACGTTGCCACCAAACTCTGTTTCGATGGCAGCCTTGCTGCCGTCAAGCCTCAAGTCAAGATAACGATGCCTGCCTTTGGTAAGTCTGTCTAAGGTTATCTGCGCTGTGCGGCCACCGGAAAAGTCGAGCTGGATCAGGTTTAGATAATCCGGTCCGTTCGGGTTAGCAGGTTTTGGCATTCTGGCGCTGATTTGCAGTGGCTCCTCACCAAAAAAGTAACGACACAGATCAAGTACATGTATGCCGAACTCCTTGCAGGTACGCTGGGGGTCATTGCCTCGCCAGCCAGCCTCTGTCTTGTCGTTAACGTAAAAGCTTTGCTGGGCGTTAATAAAAAGCAAGTCGCCAAAGTCGGGGCTGCCAATTTTTTCTTTTGCCGCCTCATAGATATTCATAAAACGAAATTCATTGTTAACAACGATCCAGCGTTGCTGTTTTTCGGCCAGAGCGATTAGTTGATGCGCTTCATCTAATGTTGTGGTAAAAGGTTTTTCACAAAAGATATGGCAGCCAAACTCGAGCCCTTGTTCTGCCAGTTCATAATGAAACTGAGTGGGGCTGGCAATCGCTAGAATATCTGGTTTTGTTTGTTCCAACAGCGTGTTGAGGTCTTGGTATACCGGAAAAGGGAATGCACTCTTACCTGATGCTGATGTGATTGCCGGATCATGGCCGCCAACCAGCTCAAGGTTGTCGAGTTTGTTGTACGCGGGCAAATGAATGGTTTTTGCCGCTGCGCCTAAGCCCACTAGAGCGATTTTTTTACGGTTTGATGTCATTGTTGTTGCTCACTAGAGTTACCGGCATTGAAGCGAAGAAAATTTTGCCTGTCTGGAATGGCGGGCGGATAAAGGGTTTCGTTATGTCGTTATGTCGTTATGTCGTTATGAACGTGATGATATAGTGAAGTTAAATTTTTAACAAGCTGTAGCTGCAAAGGCAAATTTACTGGCTATACTGAACTATTACGAGGTATATTAGTTAGTCGCTGTGTCAAAGACACACCTTCTTTGTCAATAAGTTATCTCAGGACAATGGTTTAGGAAATTTAAAGGAAATTAATTTTATGAATGAGTCATCATTAAAGGATCAAGCTTTGCTCTCTGCCGTCTTTGCAAAAATGGACGTGTTGGCGATGGCAATTGCTACAGGTGTACTATTTGCTTTGGGGTTGTTTGCTGCGACGGTGGTTTTGTTGCTCCAGGATGTTCCCGCAGGCTACCCGGTCGGTCAGCATTTAAACGAGCTACAAAGCTATTTGCCAGGTTATAGTGTCACTTGGGCTGGCAGTATTGCCGGGCTACTGAATGGTTTTGTTATTGGTGCAATTGCTGGTTTTTTCCTCGCTCTGTTTTGGAATCTGACCCACTATATTGCTCTCGCATCCATGCTGATCAAAACGGCTATTCTGGCTGATTGATTACTTCATCTACGTTTTTCATTACTATTTAGGTTTAGCTAACGGGGATAATTATGGCTACAAATAAGCAGGCGACAACGGGCATTAATCAGCAGTTGCTTGACGCCGCGATAAAATTTAATGCCAAGATATTTGGGCTGGTGTCCGGCATCTTTGCTGCGCTGGCATTGATTGTTATGACACAGATTTCGCTGGCAATGTGGGGTGAGCACGCTGGCGGCTATCTGGGTTTGTTAGGTGTGTTTTTGCCCGGTTATACAGTAACACCATCCGGTACGCTGATTGGCGCATTCTGGGCCTTCATTTTTGCCAGTTTGGGCGGTTCTTTAACCTATTGGTTCTATGGTCGTATGCTCGGAAAAAATATTGCAAACTATGTCGAGAAGGCTGGTAATGCCGCTGATCCGATTCTCAAACCTGCGACATTAAGACTGTATGGTATGGCATCGGGTACTGCCTTGGGTTTGGCGATAGGGGCTGCATTATTTTTCAGTACCAGTTGGCTGGTTATTCGTGGCACAGCAGAGAGTAGCGTACATGCGGCCTTACTCTCGAATTATCTGCCGGGATATACCGTTAGTATCACAGGGGGGATGATAGGAGCGGCAGAATTGTTTCTATTGGTTTTTGTCAGCAATGTAATGCTTGCCGCTATTTATAATAAAGTGGTAGATATACGTCAGGGGAAGGTTTCCTAAATGAACGACACTAAAAATCATGACAATAGAGAACATATCGTCATATTGGGGGCAGGGCCTGCAGGGCTAGCAACAGGGCATGAAGTCAGTACTCATGACACTAAGAAAGTGACGGTATTAGAGCGTAACGATTTTGTTGGCGGCCTGTGTAACACCATTGAGCACGATGGGTATAAGTTCGATTTGGGTGGTCATCGATGGTTTACTAAAAATGAGGCCCTGAATAATTGGTTTCGACGCCTGATGGATGGCGAGTATATCTGGGTGGAGCGTATCAGTCGTATTTTTTATGATCATAAATATTACTCCTACCCGGTCAGCTTTAGTAATGTCATTAAAAATTCTGGTATTCCAACGATATTATGGGCAGGCATAACGTATTTGGTATCTGCGTTGCAGTTTTCGGTGTTTAATAAGCCGATCAAAAATATGCGCGATGCGTATGTTGCTCAGTTTGGCACCAAGTTGTACGACATGTTTTTCCGCCGCTATAGCGAAAAGGTTTGGGGCTTGCCCTGTGAGGAGTTGTCTTCGGATTGGGTTTCCCAGCGAAGTGCGGGTCTTTCAATCTGGACCGTCATTCAAGAGGCCTTGTTAAACACTAAAAGTAACAAGAAAAGCCTGATTGAAGAGTTTATGTATCCGCGCGATGGTTATGTTCGAATTCCTCAGAGAATGGCTGAAGATATTGTCAGCTCCCACCCTGAAAATAGCGTGAAATTAGAGTCTTCAGTGGTAGCCATCAACTACAATGGCCCCAATGATTTTACGGTTCGTTATAAGTCAGCTGATGGCACAGAATCGACGGAGCAGGCCACAAATGTGGTGTCAACAATTCCCTTGGGGATTCTGCCTCGTTTGATG
>CAXBKC010000156.1:0-8274 GCA_963975615.1 uncultured Oleiphilus sp. | reverse complement strand
GGCATAGCCTAAAGACTTACCCTGTACTTAATCAGAGTGTTGCAGAAGCTTATTTGGCCATTCCATACGCATTTGAGCGTTCTGGTTATATTAGTCAGACCCTAGAAGCATATCTGGATGCCAGTAACACCTTTGAGGTGGAGTTGGAAAAAATTGATAAAATTGATGCTGCTCTAGTAAAGCATGGAACAGCCAAGGTATTTATTGAAGACAGTGAGATAGAAGGGTTGGAGTGGTTTTTAGCTAAAGACGTTATCAAAAATACAACTCAGGCCGTTTACTATCAGCACCTTATGAAAAATGAAGAATTATACGATCAAGTTAGATTATATTCGGAGCTTAAAATGCTCAAAAATAGTTTAGATTTCTGGTTGTCTCAGCTAAAAGTGTTTGATGAATCACTATCAAAAAAGAAGCAAAGCTATAAAAAAGAAAGAAGTAGGTTTGATGCTTCTAACGTACTAAGTAAAATTAATAGCCAAAAAAGTAAGATTGATTCATTAGTCTCCAAGCCAGGAATGTCGCCGAGTCTAGCTTCTAATCTTCAAATAGATGTTTTAAAAAATAGTATAGAAGTATTAAAAATTCGCTTAGATTCACTCCAAGATAAAGTACAACAAGGTGGGGCTAGGTTAAATAAACAGTTGCTTGAGACTAAGGAGCTTAGTAAAACTATAAAAGCGGCTAACAAGCGTTTAGCTTCTTTAATTATTTTACTTGATCAAGAATTAACCCGATCTGTTCGTGCACAGTTGTCTAAGTTAAAAATAACAATGATTTCAAACTTTGAGAGGTCTGAGCAAGGTAGAATTCATTTATTTGAAGACATGGCTGAAAGCAAGCAAATGAAAAAAAGTAATTTGTTGGATGGGCGTTATAAATGATTAATGTGGCCCAAGTCTTACGATGCGCTTTAGGTTCTATTGGAACTGTTTGTTCATGCATAAATGTCACCTTGCTTGCCTTGCTAATGAACCAGGCTGCAACTGGGTTTGCTTTCGGACAGACGAATGGTTCGTTTAGTATTAATGTGAATAATGAACCTAAAAAAATAGGGGACATTAAGCCTGCATTTATTGTTTATAAAGATAAACCACTTCCGCAAGTTTCTATTAGTTATGTACTAAAACGATATATCAAACTTTTTGAAACATCCCAATCGCCGAGTGTCAAAATTGATGCGCTTAATAGAATCAATAACCTTCGTGCCAAGTATGAGTTAGATAGCAAAAGGCTTACGATTGATCCTCTTAAACAAAGTCAAGTAGTGCTAGATAGCTACGATAAAATTATCGATACAGGGGAGTTTTATCAACGGATGGATGAATTGATCTATCAGACTGCGAAAGCTACCCAATTTGTCGGCAATACCGAAGAATCTATTAAGCGTTTAAAACTACTGGTCGGCTTATATCCACGGTCACTCTTGTTGGATGAAAGTATGTTCCGAATGGCTGAGGGGTATTTTGGTTTAGGTGAGTATGAAAATGCAGCGGCGCAATACCAAAAAATACTTACGTTTTCTCAAACTAATTATTTTCACCTTAAATCAAAGTACAAACTAGCATGGTCTCAATTTCGCTTAGATCGTCTGAACGAAGCAGGGAAGCAAGCAATTGATGTGCTTAATGCATTTCCAGTACTTAAAAATGCATTAAATTTTGAGGGTGTTACACCTGAGAAACAAGATTTAGTCGAAGATGACTTACGCTTATTATCGATAATTTCCTCAAAGCAGGAAGGCACAAAAACATTAGAAGCACTTCAGAATCAGGTTGGACATAAACATTATGCTTACTTGCTTTATGATTCCTTATTTAGGTTTTATTTGGTTCAGGATAGATTCCAGGATGCAGCCAGAGTCGCAAACTCATATTCAGAAGGTTATATTAGCGACTTCAATGCTTATTCGATGGCTTTAAACGAGATTAAATCATATAAAGCCGGTAAATTTGAGATCCAAGAATGGAAGGCTAAAGAGCATTTAGTTGCCTTGTTTGGTTTGGGTACTGATTATTGGAAACCACTAACGCCTGAGCAGAAACAAATTGTTAGGCCAATTCTTATAGAAAACCTAGTCGAGCTTTCCCACCTTTATTATGTTCGAATGCAGACTGCTTTTGAGCAGCAAAATATCCTCGCTCGCTCACCTAAACCTTCTGGTTTAGAAAACATCCAGACATTATCGGCAAGCTATCATTCATATGCAAAACAAGCCGCTGAATATTACCTAGCGTTAGTTGAGACGCGTGGTGACAATAGTATGAATGGAGGTAGTTTATATTTAGCTGCTGAGGCCCTATTTAAAGCAGGTGAATTCCAAAGGTCTATCGACATCTATGAGCGCGCCGCATATGAACAGCCTAGTCATTCTGATGCCATTAATGCAGGCTATGCGGCCATCTTGACCTACAATAATGTGGAAAAATCACACCAGCCTAAAATGGATGCTGTTACGAAAGATTTGCATAAGAAGTCACGCCGAGAGAGCATAGAGCGGTTTGCTAAATATTTCCCGGGCGCTAAGCAGACGCCCCCATTATTAAACGGGCTGGCTAATGAGCTTTTTGCAGAAAAAAGCTACACTTTAGCTGAGCAGGTTTCAATGGAAGTATTAACTAAGCCTCTTGCAAGTGCTGATGTTTTGTATGGTAGCGGCTTAGTTAATGCGCATAGTAATTTTGAACTTGGGCAGTTTAAAAAAGCAGAGTCTGGATATGAGCGTTTATTAAGTTTTAATAAAGGAAAAGATAAGCCTGTTTTAAGTGAGCGCTTAGCTGCTTCTATTTATAAGCAAGCTGAACTAGAGCCAAACATTAGTGTGAGTGCTGAACTTTATTTAAAAGTTGTTGATACAGTTCCTAACGCATCCATTGCTCCACAGGCACTTTATGATGCTTCAAGCCAATTTTTACAGGTAAATAAATGGCGTCAAGCAATTGCCGCATTATCTGTTTTTCAGCAGAGATTTCCAAAACACAACCTATATGATGATGCCTCTGATAAATTAGTGTTTGCATATATTGAGAATAGTGAGCCTATTTCAGCTGCAGAAAAATTAGTTGAAATTTCCAATACTGTAGCTGACAAAGAAAAATCATCTAACTCATTGTATAAAGCAGCTGAAATTTATCAGGAAAATGACTTCCATAATTTAGCGATGCCTTTGTTAGCAAGTTTTATCGATCGCTACCCAAATAAATTCGATTTAGCTATTGAAGCTCATAATGCGCATATTAGTTATTATGAGGAACAAAAAAATGCTTCATCCAAGATGAAATGGCAGGAAAAGCTAGTTAGTTATGAAAAATCAAATAGCAAGAAGAGAACGGCCCGCTCTTCTAGTTTGGCTGCAAATGCAGCGTTTGAGTTGACCTATTCAGATCTTGAGAAATTTGAGTCTATCCATTTATCGTTGCCGCTGAAGGGGTCCTTGGCTAAAAAGAAAAAAGCCCTTAAGAATATTGTTTCTAAACTTGAAGGTTTAAGTATTTATCAAGATTCCGTCATTATGTCTGCTGCTACTTATCAGATAGCCTCTGTTTATAGGACCTTAGCGAGAGATATATTAGTTTCTGAGCGACCAGGCTCTTTAAGTGAATTACAACTTGAACAGTATGATATTTTATTAGAAGAACAAGCATATCCATTTGAAGAACAAGCAATGGATATCTATATGATAAATATAGAAAAAGTTGCTCAAGGCCATTATGATAAGTGGATAGAGCAAACCTTTGAAGTGATGGCTAAAATGAATCCAACAGAATTTAAGCGTGATTTAAAAGTGACTCCATATGCTGAAACAATGTTTTAAACATCTATCAATTTTATTTGTATTAACTTTCTTGGTGGCGTGCAGTGGCACACCAAAGAAACCTGTAATTGTTATTGAGAAAACATCGGTTAATACGCTTCCGGTTCTTAGTGAAGCAGAGAAGGCTAGTTACCAAAGAGCACTAAATTTTTTGTCGCAAGAGGAGTTTTCGCAGGCAGAACTCTTATTTAATGATCTAGTAGAAAAACAACCTATGTTAACTGGAGCATTCGTCAACCTTGGTGTTATTAAGAAAAAGTCCGGTCAACTCGAAGAGGCAAAAACTTTCTTTTTAAAAGCCTTGGAGATAAATCCAAACTTTATTGATGCATTATTGCAGCAATCTCTTATGTATCAGGATTCAGGGGAGTTTACAAAAGCTGAAGATTTGCTAAGGCGCGCAGAAGCGGTTCAACCAAATCACCCCCTTGTTAATTATAATCTTGGTGTTTTATACGAGCTATATCTTCAAGAATATTCATTAGCGATTAAGTATTATCAACGCTATATTTCAGTTTCAAACGCTGATGATGTTGAAATGGTAAAACGCTGGGTTCAATTATTGGAGCGTAAATAAATGGGCTTAAATCTTTTATTTTACAGGCTAATCAGAGTGCAAAAAGTGTTCGCCTTTATCTTGTTGTTAGGAATGAGTTTCCTTTCACAGGCTATCGAAAAGAAAGTTGAAACCTTGGATGAAGTTACTATTATTGGTAACACTGAGCTGCCTAGAGTGTTATTTGACCAGCCATGGCAATTGCCAAGTATTGAAAAGAGTGCAGACAAGTCTCCACCTAAAGATGTACCTGGTGTGCTAGTGCCTATTGAGCCGCATCGGTACAAGCAGCAATTGCATTTTTCACACTTCTTAGAAGTGGATGTTGAATCATTTCAATCAAAATAAATACGTTAAACATAAGCAGAGTTTTCTAGTCAAAATTGTTTTTAACAAAAAGAATTAACGAAAGGGAGTGTAAATAATGTCAGCTAGTTATCAGGGGTTATTAGTATGTTAGATACAATTGTACGTTTTTTTCAGGAAGGCGGTGCATTCATGTACCCAATTGCATTGGTTTTAGTGATTGGTTTAGCGATTGCTATTGAGCGGTATATCTATTTAAGTTCTGCTAAAAGTTCAAATAGAAAGGCCTTTGATTTGGGTCTACTTCCTATCTTAAGGAAACAGGATTATAAAACGGCATTAAAATTTGCCAATGATTCACAAACGCCCATTGCTGCCATCATGGGGGCTGGTTTAAGTCGTTTACTTAATGGCGCACAGCGAGATGATATCGAATATGCGCTGGAAGAAGGTTTAATGGAAACATTACCTCGTCTAGAAAAGCGTACTCAGTATCTTGCGACTCTTGCGAATGTCTCTACTTTACTTGGTTTGTTGGGGACGATTATTGGTTTGATTGCTGCATTTACGGCAGTAGCGAATGCTGATCCTGCAGAAAAAGCATCTCTATTATCTCAAAGTATTTCAGTTGCTATGAATACAACGGCATTCGGTTTAATGGCAGCCATACCACTATTACTATTTCATTCAGTACTTCAGACGAAAACAAATGAGATCGTAGATAGTTTTGAGATGGCTGGCGTCAAATTGTTGAATATGATTTCTGATCAAACACGTTCTTAGAGAACCTATAATTTCTTATTTTCATTTGTATTTTGGTTTCAAATAAGGATTGAAGCAACATGGCTAGAAGGAAGCATAGGCGACCCACACAGCAAGCAGATCTAGATATTACGGCATTCATGAATCTAATGATCGTGCTCGTACCCGTCTTGCTGCTAAGTATGGTCTTTTCAAGTACAGCAGTCTTAGATTTGAATTTTCCTGCAAATGATAATTCTTTAGTGAATCTTGATGAAGAGAATCTTCAGCTTCAATTAATTATTAGAGCGGATAGTTTAGCTGTTGGTGATACTAAAAATGGATTAATTCGTAGAATTGATAACTTAAATGGCCAATATGATTTTGAGGCGTTGGTTAATCTCCTTAAACAAATTAAGGCACGAATTCCAGATAAAACAGAAATCACACTTCTTTTAGCAGAGAATATTGACTATCAAACCTTAGTGACAGCAATGGATAAAACACGATCTTATCCAACTGTTGTCGCAGCAAGTGTAGTTGATGCTGAATTATTTCCCGATATTTCAATCGGAGATGCCCCCAATTTAACTGACTCAACTGAAGAAAATTCAAGCCCTGTTTTGGGAGGTGAGTCATGAAGCTTTCAAGACGTGCAAAGCGTATGCAACGTCATTATAAAAGGATGGATAAAGCGGGCGGTTTAAATTTAGTATCTTTAATGGATATCTTTACCATTCTCGTATTCTTTTTGATGGTGAATTCATCAGACGTGAAAGTCTTACAGCAAGATAAATCTATTGAATTACCCTTATCTACGGCCAAAGAGCAACCTAAAGAAAACTTAGTCATTACTATTTCAGGTGATAATGTTCTTGTGCAAGGTAGAACTGTTGCCTCGACAACCACAATCAACTCAGAGGGCATACTACTTGGTTTAAAGGAAGAGCTGGAGTATCAAGGGAAAAAGATGTCATCTAATAGAGAAATTACTGAGGGTTATCCTGCAACCTTGGTCGCTGACAAAAACACGCCTTATAAAGTGTTAAAAAGCATTATGGCAACTTGTACAGAAGCAAATTTTACACGTATCTCTTTAGCTGTCTCGAAGCAAGAAAACGTTGAAAAAAATATGGGTAAGGATGTTTGATGGCAGTTTCTCAAGATCGCTTAAATTTACCGTGGAGTACTGAACGCAAGGAAAATAGCCGCTTCACGGCAATTTTAATAATATTGTTTATTATTCTATTTGTGCTTTCCGCTTGGATTCCCTTTATAAGGGTGCCTGAGAAGGACCGTGATGCATTAGAAAAGTTGCCACCGCAGCTTGCAAAGTTGGTCAAAAAGAAAGAATTAACAAAGCCTATTAAAAAAGAAGAGCTAAAACCAGTTCCTAAAAAAGAGACTAAGCCTGAAGTAAAAGAACCAGAACCAAAGCCTGAACCCAAGCCTGAGCCGAAGAAAAAAGAAATCCAGCCAAAGTTAGAAAAGCCGGTAGTTGTAAAAGATATCGACCTCACAAAAAAAGTTAAGAAAGCAAGAGATGTGGCGAGAAAGTCGGGTTTACTTGCATTACAAAATGATTTGTCTGATCTAAAATCAGTTGTAGATGTTTCAGCATTAAAGAAAAATATTGCACCTCGTACAGAGAGAACAATTGCGGCAAAGGCTAACTCTTTAGCTACATCTAATGTGTTAAAAAGAAGTACAGGTATTCAAACCGGTTCTTTATCAGCTCCTGTAGAGCAGGTTCAGTTAGCCGCTAGAGATGATGCTCGGCTGACAGCGACAGATGATGAAATTGCTCTAGCTAAGGCAGAAGCAGAAGCTGCTAGTTCTATAAAGACCCGTAATTCAGAAAATATTAGATTGACGACTGAGTCACTTAAGTCCTCATTAAATAAGCTTTACCTTCGTGAGCTACGCAAAGACCCATTTCTTGAAGGTACGCTACTTCTAGAGCTAGTTATTGAGCCGACAGGAGAGGTTTCATTCTGCCGTATTGTAAGCTCTGAGCTAAATAATGCAGACTTTGAGTCCAAGATTGTCAGTAGAATGTATTTAGCAGACTTTGGTGAAGCGAATGTTTTACAAACAACAATAAATATACCCATTCCATTTAAACCAAACTAGCTACGCGTTAGTGGCTAGTTTTCTGATTTATAAATTCTTCATGTTATTTTAGATAAAAAAAAGGCAGCTATTTAAGCTGCCCTTGTTAAGGAGGAATTAGTGGATCGTAAAGAGGCGGCCTGAAAGCCTCTTTTCTAATGACTATGATAATAGTAACTACATGAAGGGCTTAGTTTAATCGTCCATAAGGCTTAGTTGGGAAAATATATGAAAGAATCTTCAGAAGTTAAACTAAAAATTCCGCCACCGATTGTAACCTTGGTCTTTGGTGTATTGATGTTCTTTTTAGATGAACTTTATAGTTTTGACGTAGTGAGTATTGTTATCCGAAACGGGGTTATCGCTGTCTTATTATTCGTGGCCTCATTTCTGTTGTTTCCTGCTGTAGCGCAGTTCTATAAAAATAAAACGACGGTGAATCCTTTTAAGCCTGAAAAAACTAAGGTTTTGGTAGTTGAGGGTGTGTACCGATATTCTCGTAATCCCATGTACTTAGGGATGGCCTTGGTATTGTTGGCTTGGGGAGTGTTTCTTAGTAATCCGGTCAACGTAATCACTTTCTTTGGTTTTATTTTATATATGAATTATTTTCAAATAAAGCCAGAAGAATATGCCTTAGATAATATCTTTGGAGACAGCTTTCAGAAATATAGGCTGAGAGTTCGTAGATGGATATAAGCAAAATGCTTACCGAAGTAAGCATTTGTCTATAGTCGTATTATCG
>CAXBKC010000155.1:0-8350 GCA_963975615.1 uncultured Oleiphilus sp. | reverse complement strand
CTTCAGTTAAATGAAACAAAGCACCTAAATTAATACGCTGTGCATCTAACTCAGCAGAAGAGTTTTTAACATCTGCAGTGTAATCTGATAACCAAGCTTCTAAAGACATGGTGTTGTTTAGGGGAAGTTCAAGACCGCCTTCTAAACTATATGCATCGTCAAGGTTACGTAGATCATCATCGAATGTATAAGCGCCTGCACCTAAATATGCTTCAAAATCTGGATATTCATCTGCATATGCTACAGCTGAAATACTCGTTGCTAAACAGGCAAGTAATACTGTTTTTTTCATATGTAATTCTCCTAGTTGTATAAGTCAGTTTTCTTTTTAGTTTCTTTTTAGTTTTTATGAGTAATCACTTTTTTCGTTTTCTAACTTAACAAAGTAAAGCCAGAAAACAAAGAGCACCTTATATAAAGGATTTTTTACTACCGACAAGTGCTTAATATTTCTTTATGAAAATAGATTCATCACCGCGTTAGATTCTACAGCATTTTTTAATAGTGCGCGCGCATCAAAGTAGTGCCTGCTTTTGCTGAATTTTTAACTCTTAATCGTTTCTTCTAACAATAGACGATAACAAGTCTAAGAAAGTCACATCTTTTAAAAATTTTATGATGTATCTCTTAATTATTCACAGAAATTCAGGCAGCTACGGCCTAAACCTAAGCATAACTAAATGCAGCTTTACCGTATTCAAGATAAAATCTCGCATGAAAGCGTACGAGACAAATTCGTTATCGTGCTACAATGCGGTCAAATTTCCTATAGCCTATTTGAGAAACTGAATTGAACAATATCAACTCAGAACACCCTTACGATCAACTAACGCCTGACTTTGTTCTTGACGCGGTTGAGTCAATAGGCCTAGAGACTGATTCTCGGATATTAAGCCTAAACAGCTATGAAAATAGAGTCTATCAGGTGGGGATCGAAGAAAGCCTACCCGTGATAGCCAAATTCTATCGACCGTTCCGTTGGTCTAAAGAGGCAATTTTAGAAGAGCATCAGTTTACCCAAAATTTATTAACACAAGATATTTCTGTTGTTTCCCCGCTCAAAATTCAGGGCGCAACACTCCACCACTACCAAGGCTTTTATTTTACCATTTTCCCACGCCAAGGCGGACATGCGCCCGAAGTAGACAGCCCAGAAACCTTATTCAGAATTGGACGGAATATTGGTCGTATCCACCAAATTTCTGGTGATAAAATATTTGAGCACCGTAAAACTTTATCCGTTCAAGAGTGGGCCACTGAAAGTCGCCAATTTTTATTAGAAAATGACTTTATTCCATCCTCACTCATTCCGGCTTATGAAACATTAAGCAAAGACATCATTGAGAAGATAACAACGATATGGAATTCAACGTCATTCAAGCCCATAAAACTCCATGGAGATTGCCACCTAGGTAATATTTTATGGCGTGATGACTTTGCGCACTTTGTTGATTTTGATGACTGCATGAATGGCCCGGCCATTCAAGATATATGGCTTTTACTTTCTGGTGATCGACTGCAACAGACACAACAGCTAATTGAAATTATTGAAGGTTATGAGGAGTTTTGTGACTTCGACCCAAAAGAATTAAACTTAGTCGAAAGTCTTAGGACTTTAAGAATAATGTATTATGCCTCATGGCTTGCAAGACGTTGGTCTGACCCCGCATTCCCTATGTTCTTTCCATGGTTTAACACTGAAAGGTTTTGGTCAGATCATATTTTGGAGCTAAGGGAGCAGTTCGCAATCCTAGACGAACCACCACTGCAACTTCAGCCTGGCTTTTAGAAACTTTAATTCCACTAATTTTTTGCTCTTACTACTTAAAGATACGGTTTAACTCGATATGACAAACGAAGATAATCAAACAAATTATCAGGATGATAAAGTAAGCAAACTCACGCTAATATTGGCTGTTTTGGCAGCAGTATTTGTGACTCTATTCTCTCTCGAATGGAGTGGCTTAATTAAACACAATGAGAATAAAGCAGATTTCCCTGTCGCAGAATATAAAGCTATTTTCATAGAAAAGCAGGAAAATAAGCTCTATCGCTTATCGCATAAGCCTTCCAATCAAACTGCAATTTGTAATGGCGGCTATCTGTTCATAACGGCTGATCTGGATGATGGTATGCAAGGCTTATTGGTTGATTATAAAAACCGCGGCGTCCGTTGCCTACCTAGCATGTTTCAGTCACCAACAGATCAATGAAAGTTAGCTAAATGACAGACATAAAACCAGACAATATCTTTGCCTCGCCCTTGGAAAAGATAACAGACTTTGCGTTTGATGAAGCCGTTGCGCGCGTCTTCCCTGACATGATCAGACGTTCTGTTCCAGGCTACACCACCATTATCCCAATGATAGGTGTGATTACAGAACACTACGCGCAATCCGGAACATCATGCTACGACTTAGGCTGCTCGCTCGGCGCATCAACTCTAGCCATGCGTCATGGTCTAAAAAACAAGCAATGCGAACTGATTGCGATCGACAACTCTCCGGCAATGCTAGAAAGATGCCGTCATTATATTGAACTCGATAATGAAAAGACGCCCGTAGAATTAGCCTGTGACGATATCAATAACATTGAATTTAGGCCCAGCTCTGTCATCACCTTAAATTTCACCCTGCAATTTATCGCCCCCGATACACGCTTACAGCTATTAACTAAAATTTATCACGCCCTTGAACCTGGCGGCGTTCTGATTCTGTCTGAAAAAATTTGTTATGAAGACCCAGGCGAGCAATCTACGCTTCAACAACTTCACTGGGACTTTAAGCGGGCAAATGGCTATAGCGATCTTGAGGTCAGCCAAAAACGTTCGGCGCTTGAACAGGTTTTACTCCCAGATAGTTTAAATACCCACAAAAAGAGATTAGAGAAAGCCGGATTTTCTTCTTCCTTCATGTGGTATCAATGCTTTAATTTTATGTCTTTAATCGCGATTAAAGACAAACCCTAGAGAATGGCTTTATGGATTTTCATCCTCTTTACGATGATTTATTTGCATTTATGAGAACCAACAAGCTGGCTCCCTGGCTTGAGACGCTTATCCCCTTATTAAGCTATAAACTGCAAGAAAAGCCTCATGGCGATCAAACAAGATGGCTAGATGCTTTTCAGAATTTGCCCGAGATTCAAGCCGATCGCATTGAATTAAATGGCTCTGCCATAAAGGCAATAAGCAATTCACCTTTAGACCCTGCTGTACAAGAAAAATTACGAGAGGCCTTATCGGGCCTAATCCCTTGGCGCAAAGGGCCTTTTGAATTATTTAATATCCACATTGATACCGAGTGGCATTCAGACTTTAAGTGGGAACGAATAAAAAAGCACATTAGTCCTTTAAGAAACCGCGTTATTCTCGATGTCGGTTGTGGCTCAGGCTATCATGCTTGGCGCATGCTCGGCGAAGATGCCCGACAAGTCATCGGCATTGACCCTAACAATCTATTTATGATTCAGTTTGAAGCAATTAAAAAATACTGCGGTCAAAACTTACCAATACACCTTTTGCCAATTCGAATGGAAGATGTACCGCCACAACTTGAAGCTTTCGATACCACATTTTCGATGGGTGTCTTATATCACCGAAGATCCCCTATTGATCACATGCTGGAACTTAAAGGTACGCTAAGACAAGGCGGCGAGTTAGTCTTGGAAACATTAGTTTGTGAGGGTGAGCTAGGTTATTCCTTAATGCCTGAAGATCGCTATGCGATGATGCGCAATGTCTGGTTTATACCGACAATTGATACCTTATCATTATGGTTAGCCAGAGCGGGCTTCAAAAACATTCAATGTATTGAAAAGAACCAAACCTCGCTAGATGAGCAAAGAACAACTGACTGGATGCAGTATCAATCCTTGAAAGACTTTCTTGACCCTAATGATATTAATAAAACGATTGAAGGTTATCCGGCACCGCTGCGTGCGACATTTATTGCAACCAAGTAGATAGGTTCTATGGGCGAGAGACTAATTCATCTAGCCTTTCAGGTGTACCCACATCAAGCCAATATGCATGTTCGACTTGACCCACAATAAGCTGATGCTCGATAGATTCATCAAATAGCGGCTTCATTGCTTGGTAGCCAAGTTTCAGTTTTGAAAAAAATGAACCTCTATACAGCCCAATACCCGAATAGGTAAAGCTGTTATCGGTAGAAGCATTCTTTAATCTCAATATTTTACTTTCTTCTTGAAAACAAAAATCACCTTCAAAATTATGCTGAGGGTTAGGAATTAAGGCCAAACATGCTTGTTTATTTTGTATAGTCGCTTGAGCTAGATTCAGCCATTTAGCTAAGTCCCATTCAAAATAAACATCACCATTTATTAATAGGAATGTGTCTGAGTCATCGTCTATTAAATATTGAAGTGCTTGTCGAATACCGCCAGCAGTTTCTAGTAATTCTGGCTCATGACTGTAATGAATATTTAAGCCCCATTTTTCCCCAGAGCCTAAAGCAGCAGGTATTTGTTCCGCCAACCAATGCGTGTTTATAACAACATCTTGAATGCCGACTTTGGCAAGTTTTTCCAAATGAAACTCAATAAGGTAACGATCACCTACTTTTAATAAAGGCTTCGGTGTGTGTTTGGTCAAGGGCTGCATTCTTTTGCCCAGGCCAGCGGCTAAAATCATTGCTTTCATTTACGATTTCACTTCTATGCTTAGCTTACGGTTCTAGAAATACACGATGCTTAGTGAGTGGTAACACTCTCTGCTCGATTAAACTCACTAGGCTCGTTAAGACCTGAAATTTGTTTGATGGGTCAGCAATAAGCGCTTTGCTGACCGAAAGAATATATTCAAGCGTTCGAGGAATATCAGTCAGGTAAGCATGTTTTTCATCACGCAAAGATAAACGTGCAAAAATGCCTGCAACTTTAAGATGCCGCTGTAAGCCCATCAAATCAAAGTCTTCTTTGAAGCGTTTAAAACCACCTAAACCTTGAACTAACTCAGGGCTTTGCTTAATGAGTAACTGATAAAATTCATGACACCATTCGCTCACTAATTCTGCTGGCCAGACGATGTAGCAATCACGCAGTAAGGACACTAAATCGTAAGTAACCGGCCCCTGTACTGCATCCTGGAAATCTATAATGCCTAAACTATCATCATCCCAGATCATTATGTTGCGAGCATGAAAATCTCTATGAACTGTTACTTGCTCTTGCGCTAATGCCCGCTGCTCCAATAAAAACAAACAATCATTTAAATCTTTAGACTCTTGAGCACTTAATTCCAAACCCAATTTTGCTTCTATAAGCCAATCTTTAAAGAGGGCCATTTCATTTTGTAAAAGTACTGAATCATAAGCAGGCAAACTAAGCTGAGTTGATTGAATATGCGCTAATGCTGTCATCGCTTTCGTATAATAATGCTGCCCCTGCTTTGCATTAGGCTTTTGTGGGTGTAACTCAGGCAGGAGTAATTTTTCACCAAAATCACTCAGTAACATAAAGCCGTGCTCTAAACTTAGCGCTTTAATTTCTGGAACGTGAACACCTTGTGCCAACCAACTACTCGCAATTTCAACAAAGCGAGTGGAGTCTTCTTTTTCTGGTGGCGCATCCATTACAATCCAACTTTCACCACCTGAAGCAACCCGAAAATAACGCCTAAAACTGGCGTCGCCAGACACCACTGATAATTCAACTTTATCTTGATTAAGTTGCTTAGCAACCCAACGACAAAGCGCCTCATGACGAGAATTCATATTTTTTCCTAAGGTTTAAAGCTAGCAAGAAGGAAGTTATCGCAACGTCATCCTAATCAAAAACGATAGAGACGGCAAAGGAATAAATTAAGTTTAAGACAGCACAAAGAGTTTTATGCCAAATAAAAAATGCCCCTAGGGACTAGAGGCATTTAAGTACTATTTAAAAAAATTACTTAATATCAATTGGCAAAGAATATGACACAACAAATAAAGTATCTTCGTTCATGCCACCATCATTTTCTTTTGCACCATCATTATCAACAATCTTACTTAAAGTAAAACTTAAGTTGTCATTATAGGCATAAGCTAAATCTAGGTGAGTATAGTCTGAATCAGCTGCTTCCGAATCTGAATAACCTAGTGTTGCAGAAAAACTCTCATAAGCGCCGGATAGCGTGTAGTATTCATAACCTGAACCACCAGCAATATTATCGTAATAAGAGAACGAAACTGGTCCAAATCCAATTGAAAGAATAATTTCACTTAATGCGCCAAACGTATCTAAACCACCACTTGTATCACTCGGATATACATAGTTCCATACACTCAGATCATAGCTGAAGCCTTCAATTTCCCCTCCATAACCAGCGAATAAATCATATTCGGTGCCTGTTGCGGAATCACCACTGCTACCCCATATTCCCGCGTAAGCACCAGCAGTACTCGCTACGATGTCACCAGAAACAGCTGGTGAACCATTACCTAGATCTTGACCACGCCACAAATACATACTCGAGACAGCGGCTGATGCAGCCACGTCCACTTCTGCAAGGGCTTGCTGAGCTGTCAGCATAGAACCAGCTACCGCAATACCAAGAGTCGCTAAACGAAAAGAAGACATTGTTTTATTTAACATAGTAAGAATCCCCAAAGGTTTTTAAAATGAGCTTTTATACTCGTAGTTAATCTTTCCTAAGGAGATATAGCAGGGAGTATGCCAGAGTAATTTATATACTTAAAATCAATAACTTAACAACAAATAACCAAGTATTTTATAAATAATATAGGTTTGTGAATGCACCAAGTAAATGCACATACATATGGACAGCACCAATTTATCTCTTCTGGAAGAAGCTAGTATTTATAAGGGGGAACAACATAATTGACTTAGTGCACTGGTAATAAATGCACCAAGTAATTGGGAAAGCCTTTGAGATCCGAAGGCTTATTGAATAATTAAGATACCGTCCATTTCTACTTGCGCGCCTCTAGGCAACGAAGCCACACCAACGGCTGCACGGGCTGGATAAGGTGGTGTAAAGTACTTCGCCATAATCTCATTCACTGTGGCAAAGTGCCCCAAATCAATCAGAAATATATTAAGCTTAACGATATCCTGAAGTGAAGAATCCGCAGCTTCACAAACCGCTGCTAAGTTTTTGAACACCTGCTCTACTTGCGCTTCAAAGCCACCTTCTATCATTTCCATCGTTGAAGGGACTAATGGGATCTGCCCAGAAAGATAGACTGTATCGCCTACTTTTACAGCTTGTGAATAGGTACCAATAGCTTCAGGCGCCTGATCTGTTTGTACAATAGAGCGATTAGTCATGCTTTCTATTCCTCTCCTGCCTTTTTATTTGTACTTTGCTTACTTTTAGATAGAACACGGTTCAAACGAACAACCGCTTTAATCATTCGACGACCCTGAATATGAAGTACCACACTAACAATACTTAATTTCGCATTTTGTTCTACCACACCGATCCGTTCAATATTACCCTCAGCCCTTGTAATAGCTGATGCTAGCTCTGCAATTATGCCACGCTGACGCTCCAGCTCGACTCGAATTTCTACCGTAAACTCGTCGGTAATATCTTTCACCCAAGATAAATGCATTTGGGCGAGATTATCTTTTATGTTGAGTACTTTAGGGCATGCTGCTGAGTGAATCACGAGACAAGAGGACTCTTCAGGCAAACCTATAATCGGATCACCAGGTATGGGATAACAACAATGCGCAAAGGACAAGCGCATTCCCTCTGTACCTTTTACCAAGACTTTAGAATCGATCGCGATGACTTCTTTTTCAGAAATATCGGTATTCATCCCCGACACTAACTGACGAGCCACAATATATGGCATTCGGTAACCCGCACCGATTGTTCTTAATAAAGCCTCAACTGTTTCACACTGGTTATGTTCAAGAACTTTTTGAATTTGTTCCTGACTGATATCTTTCCAACTAGCATTAATTCCGTTAAGCGACTTCTCTAATAGCTTTTGCCCTAATTCGAAACTTTCTGCTTCTTGCTGCTCTTTAAGGAAGTGACGAATACTACTTTTTGCTTTACCCGTTATCGCAATATTCAACCAAGCTCTGCTCGGTTTAGCATTGGGTGCAGTAACAATCTCGACTGTCTGGCCACTTTGCAAAGGCTCACTTAGGGAAGCTAACTGCTTATTTATCCGGCAGGCGACACAAGCATGCCCAATATCAGTATGAATACTGTAAGCAAAATCAATAGGTGTCGCACCAGCAGGCAGCTCTAGAATTGCGCCTTTCGGTGTAAAGACATAAATCTCGTCGGGGAATAAATCAATCTTGACGTGCTCAATGAACTCCATTGAATCATGAGCATGCTCACGTATTTCTTTTAGCCCACTTAACC
>CAXBKC010000154.1:0-8353 GCA_963975615.1 uncultured Oleiphilus sp. | reverse complement strand
GTGGAATCTGGAACGCCCTTCGACGGGCTCAGGGACCACCTTCGACGAGCTCTGGGACCGCCTTCGACAGGCCTAGGGAACGGTTAATTTTTATGGCTTCAATCTACATTCTAGGTGCAGGTGCAATGGGAAGCCTTTGGGCGACTCATTTGCATCTTGCTTTGAAAGACCAAAATCAACACTCCGTTAGATTTATTTCAACGCGAACTAACCCGTCTAAGCAAATTAGCTTCTCGCTCAATAGCGCTTTCCTTTTAGCCAATCAAAGCTCCCAACAATCACATTTTGATATCGACATTTCTGTCGTAAAAGCTTCAGAACTAAAAGTTGCGACATCTGAAAACCCAAATATCATTTTACTGTGCACCAAAAGCTATCACGCTTTAGGTGCCATCCTAAAACTAAAACCTTATCTAAACGAACATAATTATTTAGTACTATTTCAAAATGGTTTAGGCAGCCAGTATAAAATACTAGAAGTCTTTCCAGAAATCCCAATCTTCGCTGCTGTATCAACGGAAGGTGTCAATAGACAAGAAAATGGATCATTAATTCACGCGGGAAAAGGCTTAACTCGTATTGGTCCATTGAATGAAAAAGCAAAAGATCCTGCGATTTTTGAACAGTGTGTCGATGCCTTAACTTATCAAGGTTTAGCCACTGAAGCGACAAAAAATATTTGGCTAGCACTCTGGGAAAAGCTTGCTATTAACTGCGCGATCAACCCTTTTACAGCTCTATTAAATTGCTCAAATGGCGAGATTATTCATTCAGACTTATTCAAAGAAAATTGGCCTACTCTCAAAACAGAATTATCAGAGATGATGACAGCGGCGGGCTTCCCCCTAAGTGAAAACGAGCTAGAAGCACGCGTATTTCAAGTAATTCAGAATACCCGCAAAAATATCTCATCCATGCTTCAGGATGTTAGAGCAAAGCGGAAAACGGAGATAGAAGATATTAACGGCTTTGCTGCAAAGTATCTAAAAGATAAAAATTTGAAAAACAGTGTAAATACCATGCTTTATGAAAACTTAATGACCTAAAGTCATTCGTTTCGGCAAACTGTAGTATTGATCAAGGAAGCTAACAGACCTTATTGCTATCTTATCCATGATATAGTTTGGCTACCCATACTCCTTATAAAACTAATATTCTGCACACCTATTACTAAATTAAGGGAATAACTATGTTTAATTACTCATCAATATCTTTCTTTAGCGCTCTCAACTTTCTTATAAAACCAGTTTCACTTTTATGCCTAACCTTTTGGCTAAGTGCCTGCCAGACACCACCACTTCATGTGTATTCTGTCATGAAAGAAGGCGTAGATTTAAGTCAATATAAAACCTTCACCATTCCGGTAGTGAGTACTAGTGAAAGTAGATATTTTGATTATATTAATGCGGGAATTATTAAAACTCTTTCTGAAAAAGGCTACCAACTTTCACAACCAGCAGATCTAATAGTCCAATATTCACTCGAACTAATAGCCGATGAAGTCATCAAGGTTGAATCTATTCCTGAACAAGGAAATATTCATAACCAAGCATCAATGGAGGCCATATTTGAAGCGTCCATGCTGGTTAATATTATTGATACTAAAACCAAGAAAGTCATCTGGAAAGCGGCAACGACAAGAGATTTAAAAAATATAAACATGAAGAAAGTCGATCAAGAAAGAGTCAATAGAAGTATGGAAGAATTATTTGAATCGTTTCCAAAACGTTAAAGTATCAGCGATGATTTTTTTGTCCTCATAGCAAGCCAGCTAAAGAGGGTGAGCATAACGCTGACATACTCACCCTCTTAGCTTATATCGTATTGCCTCCACCACCATTCACCTTATCCTCTGACTCTATCCTTAATATAAATAAGTAGTTTTCATTCAGTTTTCGTTCAGCTTCATTGTTTTATGCTTATTCCATACTCAAAAACGAAGGATAAGAGCATGACAACAATTAGAACGATCACTCATATTAAATTACTAACTACATCTATAATTTTATTCTCTATGATATTTAGTTCTCTAGCTTATGCTGGAGGCAGGAATCATAAGAACGTACACTGGGCAAAAGTTACCCGTGTAGAGCCTATTACACGTATGGTAGAGCGTCGCGTACCTGAAGAGAGATGTTGGAATGAACAGGTAGAATACTATAATGACCACCACGATCGTGGAAACTCATCTACCAATACTATACTCGGAGGAATCATTGGTGGCGCATTAGGTAATGCCGTTGGTCATAAGAAAAAGAACAAGCAAATTGGTACGGCAGTCGGCGCTATTCTCGGTGCATCGATTGCTAGCGATATCTCTTCAAATAGACGTAGACATAATGGTTCGACAAGTCGTTACCGCAACCAGCAACGATGTGATGTAACATACCAAGTTAGCTATCAAGAAGATGTCCTCGCTTACCATGTCTGGTATCGTTATAAAGGCGAAGAATATAAAACGCGAATGAACCATAAACCGGGTAAAAAGATTAAAGTAAGGGTAAATGTTGAACCATTTTAAAACTGAATTTTTAAAATTAAGTGAGAGCAGGATATGAGCACCAACCTGAATATAAAAAACATAATGGCAAGTATCCTGTTAAGTTTCTTAATATTGTTTACCCATAGTTTGGCCGCCGAACCAGCAAGTCAGCAAATTAGTAAGCAACAAGCCATTGCGGTGGTGAAAGATAACTTCGGTGGAAAAGTGCTTAAGATTGATCTGGTGGAAAATCCAAGGGCCAGTTTTTATAAGGTGAAATTATTAACAAACCAAGGCCGTGTAAAACAGGTTAGAGTTGATAGCCGCACAGGCAATATTCTTTAATAAAAAATAACATTGAGTTGAGTCGATGAAGTTACTAATCGTAGAAGATGAGCTCAAGCTACGCACTCAATTGTGCCAAGCACTTAATCAGCAAGACTATAAAATAGAACAAGCCGAAGATGGAGAAGAGGCACTTTATAAAGGTTTAGAGTATCCGATCGACTTGGCCATTGTTGACTTGGGTTTACCCAAGATGAATGGCGTTGAAGTAATTAAGAAATGGCGAGAGTCAGGCATCAAATTTCCTATTTTAATACTGACTGCCAGAGGCCATTGGCAAGATAAAGTTGAGGGGCTAGATGCCGGTGCAGATGACTATCTGGTTAAACCTTTTCATCTTGCAGAATTGCTTGCTCGGGTAAAAGCACTACTTAGACGCTTCGGAGGTCATAGCTCTTCTAAACTGGTATTTGGCAATCTGACAATCAATTTATCTGCCAAGCAAGTGTTGCTCGGTGAGCAGCCAATAGAACTTACCGCCTATGAATATAATACCTTGGAGTACTTAATTCATCACTCTGATAGACCGGTATCAAAAACGGAGCTAACAGAACACTTATATGATCAAGATTTTGATAGGGATAGTAATGTCATTGAAGTTTTCATTGGCCGCTTAAGAAAGAAACTCGACCCTTCTGCCGAGCTAAGCCCAATCAAAACGGTACGCGGTCAAGGTTATCGTTTTGAACTAAAGACAGAGACTAAGAACTGATGGCTATCCTTTCTCTGCACAGTATTCGTAGCCGCCTTATCATTGCCTCTTGCCTACTACTTCCTTTGGTCTGCGGCTTACTAGCTTGGACTCTCGATAAAGCCTACTCATCAAGCTTAGAGCAAGGCCAGCAGCGCCAGATGATGCTTCAAGCCTACGCACTCATTGCAGCAGCAGAAATCGACAACAGCACTTTGTGGTTACCCGAACAGATGTCGGATGACCGGCTGAATCAACTTTCATCCGATACCTTTGCGATAGTTACGAATGAAAAATTCAAAACCGAAGGCGCGCTATGGAAGTCGGTCTCAGCTTCAGATCAGTTGATTGAATCCTTCTGGCAAGGCAAACGTTTAGAGGCTGGCCAATATGAATTTTCAAATCTTCATATAGGCCAAAAAGATTATTTCGTATTGCAGTACTCGGTTGAATGGGAAGATAGTTTAGGGCAAATACTTCCCTTTCAATTTATAGTCTTTGAAAACCGTTCAGCTAGTGATCAGCAACTTTTTGAATATCGAAATACTTTATGGTGGTGGTTAGGCGGTATCGCGCTTTTATTGGTTACGCTACAACTGGTTATTTTACGTTGGGGGCTACATCCGATTGGCAGTGTCATAGACGATCTATTTGCTGTTCAACAAGGAGAGGCAGGAAACTTAGCTGGTCGCTACCCTAAAGAACTAAGCTTGATGACGGATAGTATTAATCAACTAATTCAACATCAAGCCAAGCAAAGAGAACGATACCGAGACACATTGGCTAATCTGGCACATAGTATTAAAAATCCCGTTGCTATCATTTCCAGCACCTTAGATCACGCAAAGGATGAGGCCAAACAAAAAAACCTTCCTGAGCAATCTTGGGTTGATGAGATCGATGAACAAAACCAGCGCATTAATCAAATTGTAACTTATCAGTTAAACCGTGCGGTCGGAGGATCGGCAGCACCGTTCAATAAAGCTATTCAAATTAAACCTGTGTGTGAAAAAATCGTCTCTGCCTTAAAGAAAGTCTATGCCGATAAGTCAGTGCTAGTGACCATTAACATTGAACAAAAAGCAAGCTTTCGCGGCGAAGAAGGTGACCTGATGGAGTTATTAGGCAACCTGATTGATAACGCTTTTAAGTACGGTCAGCAAAAGATTAGTATCTCTGCTAGAGGCAGCTCTTCCGATTTATACTTGTCTATTGAGGATGACGGCACCAGTATGACTGCAAAACAAAAAATGCAGCTTGTTCGTCGGGGTGAGCGCGCCGACACCACAATACCTGGTCAGGGAATAGGATTAGCAGTAGTAAGCGATATCAGCTCGAGCTATGGCGGTGAGCTTATCCTAGAAGATTCTAACTTAGGCGGACTGAAGGTCTTGCTTAGCTTTCATTGGAAAGGACAAGTGACTTGAAAGCTTAGGGAGCAGCATACAATTTAGATAAGAACTGGCTATTTCCTAAGACCTTCTCTTGAGAAAACACGTGCCCTAAACTGTGGATCAATTCATCACTAAAATGGCCCCGAAATAGCTCTCTGTATACTTTTTGCCTAGCATTATCATCTAATCCTAAGCCTTTATATGCATCACCTGGGGTCAGACCCACTGGGTCTGACCCCAGTTCTGTATTAGCACCAAAACCATTTGTACGTGCACTACTCCATCTATATTCACTTGGCCTTTGAACCATACCAGCGCGTACTGGGTTTAACTCAATATAGCGATAGCATGTTAATAAATACGCTTCGGCATCTATCACACTAGCCTTATAGCGTCCTTCCAAAATAGACCCTGTTCGATGATAGGTATAATTTATATATTGCGTAAAACGTTGCCCTACCAACTTCATTACCTTGGCAATTGCAGAAAATGCTCTTGGCGTTAATAGCAAATGTACATGATTCGTCATCAGCACATAGGCATGACATTCACACTCATACCTATTCAAGGCATCATGCAAACAAGCTAAATAAAACCGATAATCCTCTTCTGCAAAAAAACAAGAATTTCGATTCGCACCTCGTTGAATAATATGCTGCGTATAATTTTCTAAATGTACTCTCGGCTTCCGTGCCATATATCCCTCACATTATCATTACCAAGTCTTTTTCCAATTGGGTATGACCTGTTAAGTTTAGATCCCTTCTAAGCTTCAAAACAACAAAGGGGTCATACACCAGAGTCCTTTTTCTGGGGTCTGACCCCAAGAACATGTTATTTAATTAAGTCATCAAAACCTTCAATCAACTTATCCGGCCAATAATCTAGCAAGTTCTCGCCTTGATGATAACCATAATTAACGCAAATAATGGGTACTCTAGCGGCCTTCGCGGCTTTGATATCGTTGACTGAGTCCCCCACCATAATGGCTTCATCTGCACGACAGCCTAATTCTTCTAGACAATAAAACAGCTGAGCTGGGTCTGGCTTTCGTGTTTCTAAGGTATCACCACAAACAAGTAAATCGAACTCAGATAAACCAAGATGATCTAAGAGTGGCTGGGTGAATTGCTCTGGCTTATTGGTGACAATTGCTAGATAAGGAAAAATTTGTCTTAGCTGAGTTAAGGTTTCTAATACTTGCGGGTAGAGCTGACTTTTTTTACCATTTACTTGCTGATAATACTTTAGAAAAAGTGCATAGCCTTCTTGGTATAAGTTTTCATCTAGCTCGATAGGTTTAAGGTTATCGCTAAGCGCCCGCTTAACTAACATGGCCGCGCCATTGCCAACCCACATCCGAACTTTGTTGAGCCCTGCAAATGGCCTCCCCATATCCAAGAGCATTGCATCGATAGCAAATGCTAAATCTGGAACGGAATCGACCAAGGTGCCATCCAAGTCAAACATAATTAAGCGTGTTTTTTGCGCGTTTATTTCTTCCAAAATATTCACAGTTTTCTATACCCATTTGTTATTTTTCACTAAACCATTCAATCTTCGAAGGCCCGACTCAACGCTTCTGAATCTGCCCAGATATCGCAGCCTTGTTTGCTTCTAGTCAGTGCGGTATACAGCAAAGCGCGGGATAACAATTCCTTCGCATAATCTGCCAACACTACGCCGACATTTTGATATTCCGAACCTTGGCTTTTATGTACGGTCATCGCATAAGCAGTTTGCCACTCTTTGATCCGAGCTGGAGGAATAATTAGCGGGTCATGGTTGGCGACCGGAAAATGCACATTCAGATTTCCTGTTTTTTCGTCTTCAATCACAAATCCAATATCACCATTATAAATACCTAAGTGAGGATGATTACGCATGACCAAAATGGCCTTACCGTGATAAAGCTCTCCCATACTTTTTCCATTAGGAAAACAGGCCGAGTAAAAGCGCTGCTCAATATAAGTATTCAGGAAATGAACACCCAATCGACCTTCAAGGGTTGAACAGAGTATTTGATACGATTCAAACTGCTCTACCAGATCCTTTAAGCTTGCACCTGTAGCGACTAACTCAAAATAGCCTGAGTAAGCTTTTACCATGGCTGAATAATTTATCGTTTCAGTTAAGCCTAAATCGTACCAAGTAACGGCAGATTCGAGCTTGTAGTGTTCACTCTCATTCCAAAATAGTTTCTTGAAGGCATGCAACTCCCCTGCTTTAATTTGATCCGCTGCGATTTTAAGATCACCAGCAAAACGATAGGTTTTTCGCAAGGAGCAAAGAGGCTGAAAGCCAAGGTCACTTCTAATAAAGCTCGTTTCTTCAAATTCTGTAAGCTGTGTTTTGCTATAACCCGTTAACGCTGACAGCGATGCTAACTCGACTTCACTTTGCTTTTGTTTTGAAAAACGCTGTACACATTCAGTAAATACTTGCCCAGGATCGACAGCCGGTAACTGATAATGATCACCCAACAAAATGAGCTGTGTTGTTGGTGGAATTAAACTGACCAGCTCGACCATTAAAGCCAAATCCATCATCGAGGATTCATCAACGATCACCACATCCAAAGGCTTCTTAGATATTTGAACATCAACTTGGCTACGTTTAATTAATACCTCATCACCTTTAAAGCGTTTTGGCCGCTGGAATGAATCACGCAAACCGCCCATTTCATATAGGAATCGATGTACGGTCTCACCCGTTTCAGGCAAGCAATCACTTATTCTTAAGTTTGTTAGATCATTTCCTAAAACACGCGCCTCAATTTGCTTAAGTTGATGCCGAATTGAATCGGCCAATTTAACGGCGGCCTTACCTGTTGGTGCTAATAGACGCACATGTAGTTTTTCAGATATTTTTTCAGATAGTTCTGGCTTAACCGAGTCAGCCACTTGCTGCTGACGCTTATGCATCAACATAAACAATAAACTGGCGGCCGTGGTGGTTTTACCAGTACCAGGGCCACCGGTAATTAAACTAAAAGGATTGATCAAGGTATGCGCCGCAGAAACGGCTTGCCAGTTAACTTCGTCTTCTTGCTGCGAGTCTTCAATGGTAAACACTTTTTTTAGTGTACTAGATAAGTTAGCTAACAAATCCTTATCAAATTGTTCTACATAATCGTCGCGAGATTGTAACCAAGCTTCAAATGCCTGATGTAAAGACCAGTACTTTGCCAAGTAAAGTTTATCTTGGAACAGCACTAAAGGAGATTGATTACCAACTAATTTAGGGTCTAAAGGAATGGCATGCTTTACATCACTAGTAACAACTCGCAGAATTTCTATTTGATCCAAGTTAGCTAAGCCTTCCAACAATTCTTGGGTACTAGAAAAGCTAGGTCTATATGCGCAGGCCTTCACGCTAGTCATTAACTCTTGGGGCAAGTTAGCAAGAGTCAGGTGGGTTTTCCCCTGGCTCACCAAGTGA
>CAXBKC010000153.1:0-8371 GCA_963975615.1 uncultured Oleiphilus sp. | reverse complement strand
TGCGGTTGTTGCAAAGGCTAAACCAGCTGGTCCAGCACCTATTACCGCCAGTTTTTTGATCTTTTTAGCAGGCGAAGATGCGAATTCCTCTTCATGGCAAGCAGCCGGGTTGACCAAACAGCTTGTCATTTTTCCGCTAAACACATGATCCAAGCAAGCTTGGTTACAGCCAATACAGGTGTTAATTTCATCGCTGTTACCTTCCGCTGCCTTTTGAACAAACAAAGGGTCTGCAAGGAAAGGACGCGCCATCGACACCATATCTGCATCGCCACGCGCTAATACTTCTTCAGCAACTTCAGGGGTGTTGATACGGTTCGAGGTAATAAGAGGAATAGATAATTCTTTTTTGAACTTCGCTGTTACCCAAGTAAATGCAGCACGTGGTACTTTGGTTGCAATAGTTGGAATACGCGCTTCGTGCCAACCTATACCTGTATTTATAATTGTCGCGCCAGCTTTTTCGATAGCTTTACCTAGCTGCAATACTTCATCATAAGAACTGCCTCCTTCTACCAAATCGAGCATTGATAGACGATAAATAATAATGAAATTTGTGCCTACCGCTTCACGGGTACGACGAACAACCTCAACAGCCAAACGCATACGGTTTTCATATTCGCCACCCCATCGATCATCACGATGGTTGGTACGCTTAACCAAAAACTGGTTCAAAAAATAACCTTCAGAACCCATTATTTCAACGCCATCGTAGCCGCCGATTTGAGCTTTAACAGCAAGCTGAACGATATCGTTGATTTGCTTCTCAATCCCTTCTTCATCTAGCTCTTTTGGCTTGAACGGATTGATGGGTGCTTGAATGGCTGAAGGCGCAACAGATTTAGGACTAAAAGCATAACGGCCTGTATGTAAGATCTGCATACAAATCTTACTACCTTCTTTGTGAACCGCATCGGTAATAACTCGATGTTTTATAGCATCTTCTTCAGTTTTTATTAACTGCGTCTGTGGATGGGTTGCACCTTCTTCGTTAGGTCCAAAACCACCTGTCACAATTAATGCCACGCCACCTCTTGCCCGTTCGGCAAAAAATGTTGCCATACGATTTAAACCATCTTTTTCTTCTTCTAAACCGGTATGCATAGAACCCATAATTACACGATTTCGTAAAGTCGTGAAACCAAGGTCTAAAGGTTGCAGCATGTTTGGATATAATCCTGACATTTCTCTCTCCACATTAACGCTATTGTCTTTTGTAAGAAACACACACCAATGAGGCTCGACGGTGCTTCAATTATATTTAGTAGGGGTAATACTAAGGCAAAGAAAATTGTTTAGCCTTAACATTTGTTAAGCCTTAATTTTTCATTGGGAAAGTATTTACTGATTAAGCTCTATAAAAGTATTGAGGATAGCATGACTTCGAATTTTTGCCGCTCATAGACCTGCGATTAGCAATTTACCTAGAAAAATTCAGAGCATTATAGGAAAGAAAATGCTCTGTAATAAAAAACAGCCCTAAAGCTTTTGGCTAGAGGGCTGTTTCGCGAGTCTATTTGATCTAAGACTACTTAATTAAGCTTTAGGACCTGCGGCTAGAATGGCCTCAGATACATCAAACTTTTTGAAATTAGTCACAAACTGAGAAATCAAATCTGCTGCTTTAGCATCATATTCTTCTGGGTTCGACCAAGTATTGCGTGGATTAAGTAACTTAGCATCGACACCGTCTAATGAAGTCGGCACGTCTAAGTTTAATGCTTCCAAGTGTTCAGTTTCAGCATCCGCTAAAGAACCTGATTGAATCGCACTGATAATGGCACGTGTTACAGGAATACTAAAACGCTGGCCAATACCATAAGGCCCACCTGTCCAACCGGTATTTACCAGGTAAACTTTAGAACCAAACTCTTCCATACGCTTCATTAATAATTCGGCATATTCACCCGCTGGGCGTGGGAAGAAAGGTGCACCAAAACAAGTTGAGAAAGTAGACTTCAATTTAGAGTCCGATCCCATTTCGGTTGAACCAACTAGAGCCGTATATCCACTCAAGAAGTGATAAGCCGCACCTTCTTTAGATAATAAAGAAACCGGCGGTAATACACCCGTCATATCACATGTTAAGAAAACGATAGCATTTGGTTCACCAGCTAAGTTTTCTGCCACGCGCTTTTCAATATGCTCTAAAGGATAAGCACAACGTCCGTTTTCAGTTAAGCTTGTATCGTGATAGTCAGGTAGGCGAGTTTCATCGTCGATCATGACATTTTCAACGATAGCACCGAAGCGAATTGCATCCCAAATAATAGGCTCATTCTTCTTCGATAGGTCGATCGTTTTAGCGTAACAGCCACCTTCGATATTGAAAACTACACCCTTACCCCAGCCATGCTCATCATCACCGATTAGGTAGCGATCTGGATCTGCTGATAAAGTAGTTTTACCGGTACCTGATAAACCAAAGAATAAACAGGTTTCGCCGTCATCGCCGACATTTGCCGAGCAGTGCATAGGCAACACATCTTTCTCTGGCAGCAAGAAGTTCTGTACAGAGAACATAGCCTTTTTCATTTCGCCGGCATAACGCATACCTGCTAATAAAACACGACGTTTGGCAAAGTTAATCATCACGGTGCCGTCACTGTTGGTACCATCTCTTTCAGGCACACACTGGAAACTGGCTACATTCAGAATTTCCCACTCTTGCTTATCACTTGGGTTGTACTGTTCTGGCCTGATAAATAAATTTTGTCCAAACAGATTCTGCCATGCAGTTTCAGTATTTACTTTAACGGCTAGATAATGCTCAGGATCAGCACCTACATGCAGATGAGATAAGTAACTATCTTTTTCAGCTAGGTAAGCTTCAACACGTTCCCATAAAGCATCAAACTTTTTAGGGTCAAACGGTCTGTTAATTGGACCCCAGTTGATGGCATCCGAAGTACTCGGCTCATCAACGATATAACGGTCCATGGGAGAGCGACCAGTTCTTTTTCCGGTGGTAACGACAAAAGAACCATTGGCAGCTAATCTGCCTTCTTTACGCTCAAGTGCATGCTCAACCAATGCAGTTGAGCTTAGATCAACATAAGTGTTACTCACTTCGACCTCACTTGGATATTAAGTTTGACCACTTACGGTATTAAGTAGCCTATAAAATTTTGGGCGCCATTATGCCAAATTGCTGTATAAAAAACGACTAAATTTATTTTTTCGTATTTTCTTTCACATTAAATCACATTTACAAGGCAAAAAAGCTCTATAAGTAACATAAATATTGTGTGGATGATCTTTTACGAAAACCTATTAAATTCTAAAACTAAGTACTACTTACTGAATAGGATCCAATTTAAATAATTTTTGAATATCAGATCGATCAAATTGATAAGATGCACCACAAAACTGACAGTTCATTGCTATAACGGCTTCTTTCTCAAGAATATCCAATGCTTCTTGCTCACCTAAGCCATGAATAGCACTTAAGCTTCTTTCTTCTGAACAGCCACACTCAAATAGCACGGGCTCTGAGGGATATAAAATAACTTCTTCTTGGTGAAATAAACGGGTCACAAGCGTTTCATTATCTGCCTTTAAAAGCTCATCCTGACTAATTGTTTTTGCTAAATGAACAACCCGATTCCAAGCGTCTTGATCTTCTATTTTTTTATAATCCGGCAGTTTTTGAAGTAGTAAACCATAACATGCATCATCATTAGCACCTAAGAGCAAGTGAGTATCAAGCTGCTCGGATAATTCAAAATAGTGCTCTAAACATTCAGACAGATTATCTTTTTCCATCGGAACAATACCTTGGTAGCGCGTTCCTTTATCCGGGTCGATAGTAATTGCTAGCTGGGCATCACCTAATAGCGCTTTTAAATCTAACTCTGACCCGATGTCACCTTCCCATTTTGCAAGCGCTCTAAAATGGCGAAGGTTGGTTGTTTCTGCCGTTAGTAAACTTACCGGCCCTTGTCCTCGCGCATGAATAGAAAGCCTGCCAGCAAACTTTAATGTACCCGTTAACAACACAGAGGCGGCAATAGTTTGGCCTAACAAAGATTTAATTGCCGAAGGGTAATTTAATGAATCAGTTGCTTCCTGAAAGCTGTTTCCTAAACGCACCCACTCGCCACGGATTTGTAAATCTTCAAATAAAAACCGCTGAAACGTATCGTTATTAATCATACTTAGCTACTAACCTCTGAGTATTCTTGGCTTATTCTGAATGAATATTTTTAAATTGATGGATAAGACGTCTATCACGTTTGTTTGGTCGCCTTTGGGGGGACAACTGGTCGCCCTGATGTTGCTTACGCTCTAATAATACTTTTTCTCGCAAGACAATGCTCTCTTCAGTTTCATCATAAAGCATTTGCGCAAGCGTGGCGTTTTTCCGCTGAGCACTAAGGGCTTTTACTATCACGACTTTATCGACCCAACCTTGACGTATTTTGATACTTGCACCTAGCTCAACAGTTTTACCTGGCTTACAGCGCTGCTCATTATATTGAACCTTGCCGCCATCAACTGCATCTTTTGCCAAGCTTCGAGTTTTAAAAAATCGGGCAGCCCACAACCATTTATCGATTCTTACCGGCTCTTCAGTCATTTATTCTGACCTCGGTGGCAATAGGTCCAGAAAGTCATGAACCATAGGGAAATCTAATTGAACGCGAGCCGATTTTTGACTATCTGGTTGTGCAATAGAAAATAGATGTGGGAGTCCAAACCTCTTGGCGGCGGATAACACCGACTCATTGTCATCAAAAAATACGGTTCTATTACGATCAAAGTGCCTGTCTTTGTAAAGTTCTTCCCAAAATAAGTCTGCCTCTTTAGGCGCCTTATAGTCATGCGAACAAATAATTTCATCAAAATACTGACTAAGGTCTGTCTGCTCAAGCTTTAAGTTTATACTACCTCTGTGGGCATTCGTGACAATGGCCAACTCAAGATCCATACCATGAAGAGCATTAAGGAACTGTTTTACATGGGGCCTATACCCAATGCGTTCACTCACTTCTCTCTTTAATTCAACAATATCCAGACCTAACTCATCTGACCAAAAGTCAAGACAATACCAATTAAGTGAGCCCTCATGTTCATCAAACATTTGGTGTAACTTTTTTAGTGCGTCTTCATGCGAGATTTGTTTCAACTCTGTGAAACGCTTGGGTAAATGCTCCAGCCAAAAGAAGTTATCAAAATGGAGGTCTAACAAGGTCCCGTCCATATCAAAAAATACAGTATCTATATTCGACCAATTAATCATGAAGCTCCCAAAAAATATTTTCAGTGCAAATGTAGCTTCCAATCTATAACAAACAAGCTTTAAACTGCTTATTCAATTTAGTTTCAGCAAATAAAAAGAGCCATTTTAACCCTCCGGGTAAGCTCGTACAATGCTAGCTTTGTTGCTGAGTACTTAAATCACTAATCACAAAATAATCAGGAAAAATATGTCAGAGCTCGAAAGTTTAATCCCTTCACTGAAAGAAATCGTAAAGTCTGCAGGAAGCGCTATTTTAAAGGTTTATCACGCCGCTGGTGATATTGAAGTAGAAAACAAGTCTGATGATTCGCCGGTCACAAAAGCAGACCATGCCGCCCATATTATTATTGAGGACGGCCTTAATAACTTAGAGATTAAGTATCCTGTCTTGTCCGAAGAAGGCGGTTTACCAGATTTCGGTACACGTAAGAGCTGGAATAGGTATTGGTTGGTAGACCCTTTAGATGGCACCAAAGAGTTTATTAACAAGAACGGTGAGTTCACCGTCAATATTGCACTCATTGAAGGCAGTAAAGCCATTTTAGGTATCGTTTATGTCCCTGTTACAGGCGTACTTTATTACGGTGTAGACCATAAAGACGCTGGAGTTTCTTTTGCCATAAAAGAAACGGAGAGTATCAAAAAGGAACTTTCAGTCTCTAAGGTAAACTTTGATACCGACTTAGTCGTGGTAGGAAGCCGCCGCCATGGTGCAGAAGCATTAGACGCCTTGCTTACAAATATCGAGACTCAATTTTCTTCTATCAAATTAGTTAGTATGGGAAGCTCATTAAAGATTTGTGCCATTGCAGAAGGTAGCGCACATTGGTATCCACGCTTAGCGCTGACTAGCGAATGGGACACAGCAGCAGCTCATGCCGTATTAAATGGCGCAGGGGGAAGTATTCTTAACGAAGATTTAGATCTGCTAAATTATAATCAAAAAGACTCGCTATTAAATCCATTTTTCCATGCCATCGGAGACCAGTCATTTGACTGGAAGTCTATGATTAAAGATTCCAAATAAGTCATATAAACAAAAACGCTCAAATATAATGCCTATATTTGAGCGTTTTATAAAACCCGAATTTGCTACCGAAAGTTTATTCTGCCGCAGCTTCCTTTGGTTGATCAACTTGCTTAACTGTCGTACTCACTTTACGACCATTAACAGTACAGCCCAAACAACGCACAAACGTAGTCTTGAAAGGCCCTTCTACTAATGTCTCGAATGATTCACCAATATTTCCACCTAATGCTGAAAAAGGTGACGATACAATGAATATCGCTGTGCCAATAACTGTGGTCACCAGCATGACAGGTCTTACAAAAAAAGCATCTCCAGTCATTGCGAGTGCAGAGGGTGTTTCTTCTACTGTACTTGTATTCGACCAACCCACTGCTGGGAAAGCTAACACTAAAGCCAAGGTAATAACCTTAAGGCATGTTGTTAATTGTGATTGCATTGATGATTTCTCCCTTATATTACAAAACTTAGCTAATAAAAATGAATGCAATATAGATTTGCGAATCACTTGCTACTAACTTTGAACTCACTTTCAAATTATTATAGACGGTTTACAGTAACTGTCGAATTAGCAAAAAACAATATCTTAATTTAGTTCAAATTTGACATTTTTTACAAAAAACCGTGGTTCGATTATTCATTCTAATTTCTTTTAATTCATGGGTACAATACTTACAAAGCAAGCCTCCACGACCATAAACAAATAATTGTTGTTGAAAATAGCCTGGCTTACCATCACCACCGACAAAATCTTTTAAGGTCGTACCGCCTTGATGAATTGCATTTTCCAAAACTAATTTTATTTTCTCAACAAAAATTTGCATACGCTTTAAGGAAATATTATTAGCAGCTCTTGAAGGGTTAATACCAGCCATGAATAAAGCTTCGTTTGCGTATATATTTCCCACACCTACTACAACCTGACTATTCATAATAAATTGTTTGATAGCCTGCTTACGTTTTTTTGCCAAACCGTATAAATAATTGGCATTAAATTCTTCGCTCAGCGGTTCTGGCCCTAATTTTTTAATTAGTTCATGCTCATGCCAACAGTTTGACCATAAAATAGAACCAAAACGTCTAGGGTCATTGAATCGAATTTGTCTTTCACAAGAAAGATAGAAAATCACATGATCATGCTTTTTTAGCTCAGCATCCGCTTCCACAACACGCATGCTGCCAGACATTCCTAAATGAATAAGCATAGCACCAGCATCAAGCTCTAGAATAATGTACTTGCCTCGACGTAATATTCGATAAACCTTTTGAGATTCAATAGCATAGATTTCATCTGAAACCGGCCACCTTAAATGACCATTTCTGACCTCGATGGACTCAATTACTTCATTCTGAAGAAAAGGCTCTATCCCCCGTCTTGTTGTTTCTACTTCCGGTAATTCAGGCAAAGCGCCACCTATCTATTGAGCATAAAAAATAATAAAAAAGTAAAACTAATTTATTCAATATATGTGCATATTACGGCATAAAGTAACTGTTTCTAACTACTTTTGATTCAAGACTAATGCTATATTAGAAGAACTAACAAGTGTACGCTTAAAATAATTGAGGTAATGTGGATGTTCGAATGGTGGGTAAACGGTAGTTTAGGTTTAAGTGTTTGGGGCAAAGTTCTTGCTACCCTTATTTTGACACAAGTAACAATCGTCAGTGTCACGCTCTACTTGCATAGACATTCAGCACATAACTCTTTAGAGCTTCATCCTGCTTTGGCGCATTTTTTCCGTTTTTGGATTTGGCTAACGAGCGCACAAAATACCAAAGAATGGACAGCTATTCACCGTAAGCATCATGCAAAGTGTGAAACTGATGAAGACCCACATAGCCCCGTCGTAAAGGGTTTAAAGACAGTTTTATTAACCGGCGCTGAGCTGTACCTTAATGAAGCAAATAATCCTGAAACGCTAAAACGTTATGGCCAACGAACCCCTACAGATTGGATAGAGAGGCGTCTTTATACGCCACATAAAATGATGGGCATTGTCTTAATGGCATTGATCGACTTCTATCTATTTGGTTTAGCCGGAATTACGATTTGGGCAGTACAGATGATCTGGATTCCGCTCTTCGCTGCCGGTGTTATT
>CAXBKC010000152.1:0-8375 GCA_963975615.1 uncultured Oleiphilus sp. | reverse complement strand
AAAATAAGTGAGAAAATTGCTAACTTTGAATTAGATGTTGGTTTAATAGAAGGCGAAATTGCCCATGCTGAGCTAGAAGTTATCCCTTGGAGAGAAGATGAACTGGTCGTTTTTTGCGCTCCATCTCATCCTTTCGCAAGCCGAAAAATGCTAAGCGATATTGATTTAATCAAAGCGCAATGGATTTTACGAGAGACGGGCTCTGGCACCCGACAGGCTTTTGATTTTGCAATGCATGGAATCTTAAGCCAATTAAACGTTGAACTCGAATTACAACATACTGAAGCAATCAAGCGTGCTGTAGAGTCTGGAATGGGAATTGGCTGCTTATCCAAAATCACACTCCACGATGCATTTAAACGCGGTAGTTTAGTGCCTTTAAAAATCCCTCAAAGAGACTTTCATCGTCAGTTTTATTTAATTCTGCACAAGAATAAATATCGCAGCGCAGGCATTCAAAACTGGATTAAGCTCTGCCAAAGATATTCGGAGTAGTTTTGAAAAACTTACACGACTTTAGTGCTGCTTAGTCGTGCAAATATCTCTAATTTAAATGGCGAAATTAATGCCGATGTACCCCACAACACTCAACACAATCGTGTAAGGTAGTGCCATTAGCACCATCTTTCCATAGGAGAGTCTAACTAACGGAGCAACCGCCGAGGTCAGCAAGAACAAAAATGCTGCTTGCCCGTTTGGTGTTGCCACGCTAGGTAAGTTAGTACCGGTATTAATCGCTATCGCCAACTTTTCAAAATGCGCTCTATCAATTGTGCCCGCATCAAAGGCCGCTTTCACTTCATCAATATAAACAGTGGCAACAAAAACGTTATCACTAATCATAGACAGAACTCCGTTAGCAATGAAGATCATACCTGGCTGAACACTCTGATCCATATCGAGTACTGCGTTAATTATGCCGGTAAATAAGTGTAGTTCGTGAATTACACCTACAATGGTAAAGAAGACAACTAGTAACGCCGTAAATGGTAAGGCTTCTTCGAATGCTTTACCTATTTGATGTTCATCGATTATGCCGGTAAATACTGTAATTAAAACAATCACAGTTAAACCAATTAAACCCACAGCGGCAAGATGAAACGCTAATGCTAAACAGAGCAAAACGGCCACCAAGCCTTGAACAAACAAGTTCGCTTTAAATTCGAGTGTCATATGTTGTTTTTCATATTTATGGAAATCTTCAAGAATTTTACGTACAGCATCAGGTATCTCAACACCATAATCCAAAATCTTTGTTTTCTCTAAAACAATACAGGTCAATAAGCCAAAGAATAAAACAGGCATGGTTATCGGCGCCATTTGGACAAAAAACTCAACAAAACTCCAACCCATTTTTTCAGAAATCAAGAGATTTTGCGGCTCACCAACTTGTGTACAAACCCCGCCTAGAGCTGTACCAACAGCGCCATGCATCATTAAACTTCTTAAAAAGGCTCTAAACTGGGCTAAGTATTCTTGATGATTTTCTTGTAAATCCTGATCCTGACCATGGTCATGTTCATTCTGAAAAGACTTCCCTGATGCAACTTTATGATAAACAGAATAAAAACCGACGCAAACCGCAATAATTACTGCTGTCACCGTCAAGGCATCTAAAAATGCAGACAAAAAAGCTGACGACAAACAAAAGACAAGTGATAAGGTCACTTTAGAACGAATACCCAACATAATTTTAGTAAATAAGAAGAGCAACAAACCCTTCATAAAATAAATACCGGCAACCATAAATATAAGTAGTAAAATCACTTCAAGATTATTTTCTACTTCATGCATTACCATGTCTGGCGAAACCATACCGATAATGACTGCTTCTAGCGCTAAAAGGCCACCTGGTTGTAAGGGGTAGCACTTTAAAGCCATGGCTAAGGTAAAAATAAACTCAATGATTAAGAGCCAACCAGCGGAAAAAGGCGAGATACTAAATAAAATCGGATTCAGTATTAAGAAGGCTATAATTGTTTGTTTATACCATACTGGCGAATTGCCCAAAAAGTTCTTAAAAAAGGCTTGGGGAAGGGTTCGAGACATTGTTGTTTCCTAAGATCAATATGTTTTGTAAACATACAGCACCTAAACTATCTATAAGATATTGTTCTTCAAGAAATAGGGTAAGTACACGAGTTGAACCGCATCATTCAAGAGCTTGAATACGCCCGAGAAGTTAGATTCGCATTAAAAGTTTTTTATTTTAAACTTTATCCATGACTTTGCGAACCTTAAATAAGGGATACCTCTAAGTAGATAGATAAAAACTTTCTTGAGTTTGAGCCCTTTTCGAGGCATGTTATACCAAAAAAAAATAACACCACTTTAACGATATCTGTGAAACGTAGATAATTTTAATACAGCCCAGAACAATAATGGCTGAGATTTAACAAGGACAAAAACTACATGTCAATTATATGGCTGATACTACTGCCGACCTTGGGTATTTTTATACCCCTATTATGCCAGTCAAATAATCGAAACATGATCACCTCGCTCACTGCGATGTTACCCGTAGCCTCCTTCATTTTATTATGCACCTACACAAATCAAGTATTCTCTGGTGAAGAATTACGTTTCTTTATCCCCTGGATAAGTTCTTTAGGTTTATCTCTTTCATTTCATCTTGATGGTTTAGCGTATCTATTCTGTTTGCTAATTATTGGTATTGGCTTACTGGTCATTTTATATGCTCGATACTACCTATCTGATGAAGATAATATGAGCAAATTCTACTGTTTATTAATGTTCTTTATGGTCGCCATGTTAGGCGTAGTTCTTTCTAACAACCTAATTCAGTTATGGATGTTCTGGGAACTAACAAGCATTAGTTCTTTCCTTTTAATCAGTTTTTGGTCACACAAGACTGAAGCAAGAAAAGGCGCTCGGATGGCACTGACTGTAACAGGGTCTGGTGGTTTAGCACTTTTAGGGGCTTTGCTATTAATTGGGCACATTACAGGTACCTATGAACTAAATGAGGTCTTAGATAAAGCCAATTTAATTCATGCTAGTGACTTATATACCCCTACATTAATCCTATTTCTTTTAGGTGCTTTTACAAAGTCAGCTCAATTTCCGTTTCATTTTTGGCTTCCACATGCCATGTCTGCCCCAACCCCTGTAAGCGCTTACCTACACAGTGCCACAATGGTAAAAGCAGGTGTCTTCTTAATGGCTCGGTTTTATCCGGTGATGGCCGGCACAGAGCAATGGTTTATCATCGTATCCTTAACAGGCATGATCACCATGCTAATTGGCGCTTATGTCGCTTTATTCAAGCACGATTTGAAAGGCTTACTCGCCTATTCCACAATAAGTCATTTGGGTTTAATTACTTTGCTTTTCGGCTTAGGCACCCAACTAGCAGCTATAGCCGGCGTCTTTCATATTATCAATCATGCCGTATTCAAAGCCTCCTTATTTATGGCGGCCGGGATCATTGACCATGAGTCTGGCACGCGTGACATGCGTAAATTAAATGGTTTATGGAAGTACATGCCTTATACCGCCACACTCGCGATGGTGGCTGCTTTATCTATGGCTGGCGTGCCGCTCCTGAATGGCTTTTTATCCAAAGAAATGCTCTTTGCCGAAACCCTTAGCCAAGATACCCTTGGCGCATTATCTTGGTTTATACCCTTATTATCGACATTAGCTGGAATGCTTGCGGTCGCTTATTCTTTACGTTTCATTCATGACGTTTTCTTTAATGGTGAGCCAATAGATTTACCCAGAACGCCTCACGAGCCACCGAGATATATGAGAGTACCGGTAGAAATATTAGTCGTTGCCTGTATTTTAATTGGTTTATTCCCCCAGTTTATTGTGGGAGATTTACTCAATGCAGCCTCATCTGCCGTACTTCAAAAGCCACTTCCCGATTTTAGTTTAGCAATCTGGCATGGTTTAAACTTCCCCCTATTAATGAGCACCATTGCTATTATTGGCGGAAGCATTCTCTACTATAAACGAGAAGTCTTATTTGAGTTCAAAGAACAGTTTCTGGCAGAGGATGCAAAGTATGTCTTTGAATCCCGAATTCAATGGATCGTTAGTAAAGCAGTACAAATACACAAGTTCTTCGATAATGATTCCTTACAACGTTACATTTTATGCTTAGTTATTTTTGCGCTTCTATTAGTTTCTAGCCCATTGCTAGAGTTATTAGATGCAGGTGGAGACGAACCTCGCTTAGGTCTTAGCTGGCTGGCCATTTTCTGCGCAACTATTTTATTCGTATCAACCATATTGACCGTTATCTGGAGCCACCAGCGCCTGAAATCAATACTGGCACTGTCTGTGGTCGGCTTAATTGTTTCAATCACCTTTGCTTATTTTTCAGCACCTGACCTTGCTCTTACCCAGCTATCGGTGGAAGTCGTCACTATTATCTTATTTTTGTCGGCTTTATTTTTCTTGCCTCAGCAAAGCCCAGTCATTGATAGCCCACTCTCCACAGTGGTAAGAGATTTTATCATTGCACTATTATTTGGTAGCGTCATTGGCACCATTTGTTACGCTTTATTGACTCGCCCTCTAGACAGCATCTCTACATTCTTTTTAGAAAACAGCTTAACAGGTGGCGGAGGCACCAATGCCGTCAATGTTATTCTGGTTGATTTTAGGGGCTTCGATACCTTGGGTGAAATTACTGTTTTAGGTATTGCGGCACTTGGTATTTTTAAACTACTTGCAAAAATCCCTCTTTATCTTCCCAGGACTGACAGCACAGGTAGGGCTTGGGCAACTGATAAACACCCAGTACTGCTTGCATTAATTTCACAAAGCCTGTTACCTCTTGCGCTATTAGTGTCAGCATTTATATTTTTGCGCGGCCACAACATGCCTGGAGGTGGTTTTATTGCGGGCTTAATCACTGCCGTGGCATTTTTACAACAATATATTGCCCACGGCGTTGATTGGATGGCCCAACGCTTAAAAATTAACTATCAACTGCTTATTGCATCTGGTTTATTCATCGCTACTTGCACTGGTTTAGGAAGCTTTATGTTTGATCGGCCCTTTATGACAACATGGTTTGATCATTTTCATCTGCCATGGGTAGGTGAGTTCGAACTAGCAAGTGCTATGATTTTTGATCTTGGCGTTTATTTAACGGTTGTTGGTGCCACTTTGTTGATTTTAGCCAACTTAGGCAAGCTCACCACAAGTGAGCGCCCTATGGAGGATATTTAATGGAACTGACTTATGCTTTTTGTGTTGGCGCTCTTAGTACGGGAGGGGTTTTCCTAATGCTTCGAGCCCAAACATTTCCGGTTATTCTCGGTTTAACGCTTCTGTCGTATGCAGTGAATTTATTTCTATTTGCAAGCGGCCGTTTAGTTATTAATTCGGCAGCAATTTTAAACGGCTCTGAACATTATGCAGACCCATTGCCACAGGCGCTTGTGCTTACTGCAATTGTAATAGGCTTTGCCATGAGCGCATTTGCTTTGATCCTTGCTATGCGAGCCAGAGCAGATCTATCAAGCGATCATGTCGATGGTAATGATGTAGAAAACTATAAACCAGGCAAGGCCATTAAGCGTCGCAAGGAGACTGTGTAAATGCTCGATCACTTACCTGTCTCTCTTGTTCTTATTCCGCTGCTTGCGGGAATCATTGTGTTATTCCCCTTTATTGGTAATAACACAAACAGAATCAGAAGCTTGAGCTTGCTCTTCAGCTCACTGCTATTGATCTCATCCATTAAACTTTTCTTAGTGGTTCAAGCTGAAGGTATTTTCATATATGCCCTTGGAGATTGGCAGGCTCCTTATGGCATCACCCTCTATGTCGATATTTTTTCTAGTTTATTATGTGTATTAACCAGTTTCCTACTAATTTGTGTTCAGATCTATTCATTTGCAGGAGAGGATACTCAGGGCCAATATTACCACCCTCTACTTATGTTCCAAACGATGGGTATTATTGGTGCTTTTTTAACAGGTGATATTTTTAACCTGTTTGTCTTCTTCGAAGTTCTGTTAATGGCATCTTATGCCTTAGTGATTCATGGAGGCGGTAAGAAGAAAACCCAGGCTAACTTACATTACGTTATTCTCAACTTGGCAGGTTCAGCATTATTCCTTTTCGCTTTAGGCATTCTCTACGGTACCTTTGGCAGCTTGAATATGGTGGATATGCAAGTAAAGGTATCTAGCCTTACTGAAGATCAAACCATTCTTGCTAAAGCAGGTGCTTTATTACTAGTTTCAGTATTTGGCTTAAAGTCAGCACTCTTGCCTATTCACTTTTGGCTTACTCGAACCTACTCTGCTTCGCCCGCAACGGTCGCCGCTTTTTTTGCCATCATGACAAAAGTAGGCATTTATAGTTTTTGGCGCGTCCATACCGGGATATTTGGAAATGATGCCGGCAGTCTCGCTAATATTGCTCAAGACTGGCTTACACCGCTCGCTTGGCTAACGATCATAGCAGGCACCATCGCTGTGCTTGCTAGCCAAACGTTAAGAGTGCTGACTGCAAACTTAGTAATCGTCTCTGCTGGTAGCCTATTATTGATGGTTGCACTCAATACTCACATGGCAGCGACTGCTGGTGTTTACTACTTAATTCATAGCACCTTGGCTTGCGCCTTTATGTTCTTACTGGCCGACTTAATTATCAAACAACGAGGAAAAGCGGAAGACCGCTTTGTTATTTCCAGACCTGTTTCACAGTCACGACTGCTGAGTCTTCTATTCTTTTTCGCCGCATTATGTCTTATCGGCATGCCACCCTTATCAGGGTTTATAGGCAAGGTATTCATACTGAAAGCGTCCTTGGATGCAGAGATGGCTGCCTGGGTATGGCCGCCAATTCTTATTTCCAGTTTAGCGGCTATGATTGTATTATCTCGAGCAGGTAGTACAATTTTCTGGCGCGCCAAAGGCCAAAATTCAGAACAGTACCAAGCACAGTTTTCACAACTATTTGCCATTAGCCTTCTGGGTATTGCCTTAGTTTCAATGGTTGTTTTCGGCGGCCCTTTAAGTGAGATAAGTAGTCAAGCGGCTGATAATATTTTCAATATGGGCCATGGTATAAAATTGGTGGAGAAAGTTGATGCTTAAAAGAATCTTTCCCCTTCCCATTCACGCACTCATATTATGGGGTGTTTGGCAGTTACTAAATGAATTTTCAGCTGGACACATGGTGCTTGGAGCAATTCTGGCAATCGCTATCACTTGGATAATATCGCCATTAAGTGACCCACACCCTGCGATAAAAAAACCATTTCTAGCAATCAAATATATGGCAATCGTATTAAAAGATATCGTGGTGTCTAACTTTGTGGTGGCCAAGCAGGTACTTCAATCAAACAAGAAGCTAAAACCCGGTTTTATCGCGCTGCCACTTGATATGGATGAACCTTTTCCACTTGCGGTATTAGCCAGCACTATTTCTTTGACGCCAGGAACAGTTAGTGCTGACTTTTCAGATGATATGAACGTTCTCTACATCCATGTACTTCACCTTGAAGACGAGAAAGCATTAATAGCTGAGTTAAAAAATAGGTATGAGAAACCACTCAAGGAGATTTTTGGATGCTAGATACCGTACTAATTTCAACCTCAGTAATTTTGGGCATTGCTCTACTATTAAACGGTTGGCGCCTACTAATTGGACCTTCAACAACAGATCGAATTTTAGCGCTTGATACCCTCTATATAAACTGCATTGCTTTAATCGTACTGCTTGGCTTGTTTTTCAAAAGTACATTGTATTTTGAGGCAGCTTTACTAATAGCAATGCTGGGCTTCGTTGGCACAGCGGCTTTATCTAAATACCTACTACGCGGCGATATAATTGAGTAAATTATGGATATGATAATTCAAATAGTCGAATGGCTTGCCATCGCACTGCTAATTCTTGGCTCTGTATTCATTTTAATTGGTGCAATAGGTTTGGTGAAATTACCGGATTTCTATACTCGGCTTCATGCACCGACTAAAGCCTCTACTTTGGGAATTGGCGCCATTCTGATAGCTTCACTACTTCTGCATCTTATAGATGATCGAGGCACCAATATTCAAGAGTTTGTCATTAGCTTGTTCTTATTTATTACCGCGCCAGTATCGGCATACATGATGGCTAAAGCGGCTATCCACAGAGATGTGACACCGATAAAAGAAACTCAAAACCCGCATATTAGACAAACGATTAAAAGACAAAACGATCAAAACAACAACTAGAATTACGCAACGTTCGTTGAACCGGCCTGTACTGAGCTTGGCGAAGTATCGAAACGGATAAGAAACGCAAGCTCGTGGAAACCGGAACGCCCTTCGACAAGCTCAGGGACCGCCTTCGACAAGCTCAGGGCTCGGTACTTTTTAAACCCCCAGAACACCAAAAAACAA
>CAXBKC010000151.1:0-8408 GCA_963975615.1 uncultured Oleiphilus sp. | reverse complement strand
TTATAACCTCCCAACCAGCTTCAAATTCTACTTTCGAAATAAAAGGTTTTATTTGTTGAACGAATAAGTGCGGAGATGTAGAGGAAAATTTATTAAAAGGTGACTGCCCGAGCTCCCAGTGCCCCATAAAACCATCTATAAGCTCGCCAGGGCAGCAGAAGTCGCTTAAACGAGATCTAAGATAATGTCTGTTAATATTATTTTTTAGCTTCCAAGCTGGAAAAAAATCAATAATTCTTGATGGAGTAATAGATTTATAGCGGCCTTTGTCGTCTATAAAAAATAAAAAACCATGCACCTTCGGTAATTTCATTGATTCTGAAAAGCTTGGTATAACCTTTTCTAAGTGGTGTTGATAAACATTGAGCTGAGCTCGGAAATTGGGAGTTAACCAAGCAACTCTAGAATGCCCTGCTCCCGTTTCTTTGTCAGTTATCACAATCAGACCGCTCGACCAGTCGATTAAATTTTCAGAAAAAAGTATGTCATTAACAGCCCTTAAACCGATCGTGAACTTAAGCCAAAAAATAAGATACAAAACCAAAGCATTATGTGTTTTTCGGAGATCTGTATATTTTAAAGTATCTTTTAATTCAGAGGATAAATGCTCTTGCAAAGCCTTAAGATGTTTTTCTTTGAAATAAAGGTGACTACCAAACAAAAGATTATCTGTAAGATAACTCTCTCTAAGGTTTTTCTTTTCGCTTGCCACACCCAGATGATCATGTAAATCACATGCGGCTTTAAATAAAATGCGGCTTAGTTTATTACCTTCAAATGATGAGTAATGGCTTCCAACTTCAGCCGTTGTGTGGGTTTTATTCGATAAAAGGTATGCTGTCACTAAATCCGATGTATTTTTCAAAATACTGTTAAATAGTAAGTCTGAAATCCTTTGCTGCGTTAATCTAATTCCATATTTACGATTTACAGCCTTCAAAAATACCCGGTATTTTTCTTCTAGTTCTTTAATGTTTTCGTTCGATAACCCGTATAGTTTAAGTTCTTTTAATTGTGTTTTAAGAGTGATTGGAAGACTTACCTGTAATCTCTGAGAATTAGACCTTTTCAAACCATCAAAATTTTGAAACATAAAGATTTTTGAAGAAGCACTTTGCTTCGACTTCCACTCTGGCTCCGGAATCTGAATCCAAAATGAATCGTCATCAAGGGAGTAGTGGATCTGATCACCTTTAAATGAAAATGATAGGTCAATTAACTTGATTATTTTAATACTTGTGGCTTGTCTTATCGATTTCCCAAAAAAAAGACTTAAACTAATAGTGAGTGCTAATAACTTATCTTTGTTTTCGAGTAATTGAATTTCGCGCCCCAACACATTAAGTTCGAAATCTGTTAAAAAACCGTAGCGAAATGGCAATAGTTGATTATTTGAAGCTATATGATCTATCTGCTTTCGCTGTCTTCGATAATGCTGATGAACAGAAAACCCAAGCATTGGATCTTTATCTGAAAAATAAGTTTTAGATCCTTTCGATTCAGAAAATTCGTTTGGATGAGCTCCTTCACCTCTCTCTTCATCGATACTTTTATAATCACCCGAAAGCTCAGTAAAAAGCTCTACACTCGCTGGCCCTTCTTGGCTTTCCTCCGGGTCGTTAAAAATTACTTTTTTAAAGCTAGATTTCAAAATAGTTTTCTTGCAACCAGCCCGACTTTTTCCGCCTCGGTGATGATGAACTTTAAGAATTAATGAAGAGAAATATTTTATAAAGTTTTCTGGATTTTCTATAACTAAATTCGCTTTATTAAGCTGAAGTAAATCCCAATCATTTTCGGGTAAGATTAGTTTAACTAAATCATTATTCATCCCAGTTTCAATCTGCCTTAAATACCTACATGCTGATTGAATTTCAAATTTGATAGATTTAATTCTTTGAGCTTTTAATCTATACCGTTGTTCAAAAGAGCAATGAAGAAGAATGCTTTGTAAAATACGAAACTTTTTATTCTCAAAAAATAACTGATCGCCCCTCATCAATAACATTGCGTATTCAGAATGAGTATTCTGAATACCGTGGCGAGTAAACTCTAAAGATGATAGTTCTTCTAATTCTGGCAACCCCTTATTTAATGAACTTTGTAGCGAGTTTATAAATAAAATTTCAGGAAAACTCTGGGAATATAGCTCATTTAAAAACGGTCTAATTTCATTTGAGAAACTATTAATTTTTTCAAGATTATTTAAAACAACTAGTAAGTTTTTTAAATTATCAGGAGCATTTAGCATTAATAGAAAGTCATAGATTTGAGATTCTGCAATACCTGACTCAATTGAGAGAATATTGATGAGATGCTCATTCATTATTAACACTCCCTGTGTATTTAAATGCACTTTCAAACCTAGAAGTCGCTATAACTGAAGACCTCACTTGAGCATTTGTTAGCCCAAAAAAAGTCTGAAGGGTCTTTAAATTATTCACTTGAGGGAAAGCTTCGCTAATGATCCGAAAATACTCTTTTTTATTTATTTTTATAGACTGAAACATCGCCTTTTTTTGATCTAAGTTCGACGCTAAATAAAGTGAAATGAGTGACACAACCTCTTTTTTTTCTTTTACAACTTTAACGTTAACTTTAAAGCTTGGCTTATAACAATTTTTATAAACAATAAAAGTATTGAAGCCCGCTATTAACTCTAAATTCTCGTTTACTAATAAAGGTTCAACAAAAGCTAATATGTGGAGGTATTTCTCATTTAGTAATTCTGAAAATTTTGATGGATTAATAAGTTGAATAGCCATTGAAGATATAGATTGATCTTGAATTTTCGAAACAGAAATTTGTGATATTGCCAACTTTTTATTTGAAAAATTTACATATTTTTTACTATTCATATTTAAAAACCTTTGCCTAAAAATCATATATCTATAGTTAAAGCTTTGAACTTCTAAAAGAAGAAGCTAAGCGTTCGTCTAACGCACGATAAGAACGTTTTCTCAATCTATAAATATATTATGTACAACGGTTTTTTTGTGGACATACCTACAGTGTCATAAAAGAGCATTTAAGCTGTTTTATGACACTGTAGGTATTTTTGGAGTTAGTTTTTATTTCAAAAACACTAAATATGGGAGTTTTTTTATAGGTAGGTTGCTAACTAAGAGCTCGATACGTTAAAAACACCCCATCAAATCATCTGCTTCAACTTGCGAACTGGGTGAAGAGCCATAGGTATTAGACGTTCACATTTTTTGTTTGACCAATCCGATAAACACGATCTGTAGCTTGAGCTTCTTTTACTGAATTCCAATAATTTTACAGATTTTTGAAACGGTAGTAAGTTCTTCAGCTGGATTGAGTAAGTGAAGAACACAAACCTGTGGATATTTCGGTTACTGAAGACTTGCTTTATTTTATAAAAAATAAGCTTATGAGCTTTGTATTCAAAGGACTTTTGGCATTGAAAAATTAAAAGGCCATGGATCAAAACTGCAGAATATAAGATTCAATACAAACTGTAACATCTAAATTTTGGTAAGCTGTACTCTTGGGCATTTATTAGGATGAGGATGTATCTGTTAACATAGTTTTGCTGTCTTCGTAAAAAAGAGGCATCAACAAATGTCACAATTGAATAAAAAAAATGTCCGATATCTCATCTTTTAAGACAGTTTTAAAAGGCTCTGTTCATGGACAGCTATCAACTTAACTATATCCTTGTAAGTAGAATAAAATTACCACTCATATAGTGCCCATAAATATAAACTCTGAGTTTTGGTTAGCTCTTTAGAATAAGTTTCATAATTTAATTGTCCTGACCAGCCTTGGTTGCCATCAAGGTAAAGTTCCTGAAGGTAACTGGTAGTTAAATCTCTATATTTAATCCAGGCTCGCTGAGATAATTTAAGCTTTTCATTTTTTAAACCACCAAGAGCATCATAAGCACGATTTAATTCATTATCCCAAGCAGAATCCGCCATATTATTGCATTGGGAAAGATCAGAAAAACCACTACCTTGACTCACATCGAGACATATTTTTAAAGCCCAATCTATAGGATGACTATGCTCAAGCCCACCACTAACAACAATTTCATGCTTACTATCTAATGTTCGTAAAACAACGCCTTTCTCTAATGTATAGGTTAATATGACTTCAGTTCCTGATCTAAAAAAACTTTCATTTCCTTTAATGATAATTATAGATTCTTCATGCTTAACACCATCAATAGATACTTTTAACTGAAGATTCCCAAAATTACTAATCCCGCCATATACTACTTTCAAAGGTTTTTGATTTAAAAGTGATTCAATATTATCTTCACTTCCGAATACAGATGTACAATAAATAAAATAAAACAAATATCGCGTTATTTTAATTTTCATTTAATTATCCTTATCTAATTAAATTAGCTAGATACTTTTAGCAACGAAATGGTGACTTTGCCATGATAAATTGAACAGTAGAGTATTAATTTGCAATTAAAACTGACCCACCATTTGCATTTAATTTTGACCCTCGTAAGTCAGTCAGATTATTTACTTATGTTTTTCCTAATTAACAAGAATCTCCTTCTTTGGTCTGCTTGAATCAATAACTGCCATTCCCCATTTCGGCAAGATCACACTATAATGTCAATCAGTACAACACCCATACAGATATTGTATAACGAAATTTAGGTCTATTCTGTCTGCTGAGAACAAATGTTGGCCCCCACTTACAAATAAAAAACCAATCAGTAACTTACTGGCTTGCCTTTTTCGCTATAGCACAAATCTAGACGAGCCCAAATGGTGCCTTTGAATTTCAACAGAGAATGCCAACACTACACAAGTAAACTCCAACTAGCCCAGCTGATTCTGGAATCCAAGCACTTTTCTGTAGTTACTAACCAAAACACCCCATCAAGTCATCAGCCTCAACTTGCGAGTTTGAAACAACAGCATCACTTAGATCAATCTTATTGCCTAATAAGCTATTCAGTTGTAAATCAAAAGAAGACATTTCCGGGTGAAGTGCCATAGGTATATAGACGTTCACATTTTTTGTTTGACCAATCCGATAAACACGGTCTGTAGCTTGAGCTTCTTTTGCAGGGTTCCAATGTCTTTCAAAGTGAATGACATTATTTGCACCAGTAACAGTTAAACCCACACCAGCCGCTATAGGAGACATGACAATTACGCCAAATCCCAGGCCATTTTGAAACTTATCGATAATACTTTTGCGCGTTTCAGTATCTTTAGGCGTAGCTACAGCCTGAGTATCGCCATTAATAATTTCAACGGATGTTTTGAAAAGACTAGTAACCAACGCAGCCACATAGACCTGAACTAATTTAGTCGTGGCAAATATAATGACTTTTTCATCTCTTTGTTTGATCAATTTAAGCAAGGATAACAATGACACAAACTTAGATGACATCTCCGCCTGCAGAATAAAGTCTTTAGTTTTTTTAGGAATAGGGTTCCTAAGTTCGATTTCATGATGAATGCTTGTGATTTTCATCCTCAACAAACCCGGCAGTATTAACTTTCTCTTATCTTCAACCTTAGACACACGGATTGAATCAATAATATGATTATAATGGTTTAGTTGTACCCCTTTCATTACTGCGGCTAAAGATGGCAAATACTCTGTTTGAGTATTGTTAGCATCTCCGGTAAAGATCGTTTTCTTTGGCAAACCTTCTAAACGTTCTTCCTTTGTCCGCCGTAACATGAAATGCCCTAACTTCTTTCTTAGATTTCGTCCTACTTCTATTTTTGTATCTCTTACATCTTCAGGGTTTGCCGCTGTAATGGGTTCGATATATTGGCTTCTAAAGGACTGCCAAGAACCTAATAGCCCTGGAACAGCAGTGTCCATTAAGCACCAAATATCCTTCAAAGAGTTTTCTACAGGAGTGCCCGTTGCCAGAAGTTTAAAATCACTTTTAAGGCCTTTGGCTGCTCGAGTTGCCATCGTGTTAGGGTTTTTTAGGTTTTGTGCTTCATCAAATGCTACAACACTCCAATCGACACGACTTAAGGAGAATTGGTAATCGCGTAATGTTTGATACGTTGTTAAAACTAAACGAGCAGAAGTATCAAGTCGATCAATCCCATAACCGTTTCCAATTTTTAGTGAATAACGAATTTGTTCTTGATCCTCAATAAGCTCATTACCATCAAAGTTTTGCTCTGTTTCTCTCTTACTACCTGACAACTTAAAGCGTTTTAGGTCAGCCTTTCTCTGGAGAACAACGATGTCCGAAAAAGGTGATTCATGGAATGTTTCCTCAACCTCAGACTGCCAGTTTTCAAGCAAACTTAAAGGCGCCACGATCATCACAGGTTTGAGTGATTTATTATTGGCACTGCATCTTTTATATAACTCTGCAATGGACACCAGAGTCATAAAGGTTTTACCTAAACCCATATCATCAGCTAGCAAAGCACCTGATTCCTCAGCTCCTTTGAACGCCTGTTCAAAGTGCTCCAACAGCCAATGAATCCCTTCCGTTTGATGAGGAAAAGGGGTTCTTTTTAAATTTATCTTATCAAATTTCTGATTCTCAGGATTGAATCCAACCAAAGCCGAATTTTTAACAAAGTCCTCAGTTTCATCATTACTATCGATAGCGACTACGGCAGAGATCGGCGTCGATTTTCCATCCTCATGCTCGAATTGCTCTTCGACTGAAGCAGGATGATGAATATTACTTAGCTTCTTATTAATCTCCTGAAAAGTATTTTGGACACGTTCATCATCAGACACATCAAAGTCATGATCCTCTAGTTCAATTACAGAGGCTCCATGAGCCTTAGCATCAAAAACCTTAGATTTTAACTCTTCAAAAAGAGACTCTGAATCAACAACATTAAGCATTTGTTCCGGTTTTTCTATCATTTTGGCTTGTGCAGAAAACCAATCAATGCCTGTTTCTTCAACGTCACCAAAATACTTATGTTTAAATAGTTCAGCACCATGGACACGTAATGAAAAGCCTGTATCTAAGTCAATGAGAGCAGCGTTTAAATAGGCCGTAGGCGTTTTTAAAAAAGTAGCAACTTGTTCTTTAGGAATACGTCTATTAGTAAGAATTTCTTTTGTTGCTTCGAGTCGAGCCTCATCAAGAAGCACAAATGTATCTTTAACTCTTAAAATAGCCTTGTCGTCGGACGTGCTTATTTGGCCTAAACGGCGCTGAACATCTTCGAAATCGAGTCCTTTTCCATAAGTTGGGCTTAGTAAAAGGTCACCGTTCTCAAGTTGATCAAGTGCAACGCCAATATTCTCTGGTTGAACAAGTTCAAGCTTATCAAAATGTTTTAGATTGATATCTACACCGGATTTTTTAGCAATTTGAAACTGAAAAGCAATCCAATTATTTTCATACTCCCCTTTCTGATCAGGCGTAAGAGATTTATGTCGTTCAAGCGCCTGAAACATACGCCACTGAGGTTCATTTAAACGATATAACTCATCTTCAGCTAGCTTTAAAAATGGGCCTTCAATTTTATAATGAGAAAGCTGAGTACCATCTTCCAATTCGAGATCTATTTCCACCGAAAAGGATGACTTCCCCGTACTACCTTCAATTCGTGTATTAAAAGAGCCATGGTATTGATCAGGCAAATCGAACGCGTCAAAAAACTCATCATCAAGCTGGATAACTTCTCCAGAAAAAATGGTGTAGCCTTTAGCATTTTTATGGGCAAAACCTTGCTCATGGTAGCCCTTTAAATACGCGTACTGCATTCCAAATATTGGTCTTTCTATTGCCATTTGTTGAGGGTCTTTTAGATAGTTATCGGCAATAACAAAATCCACACCTTCATTTGGGTCAATGCGCCAGGTAATCCCTGATGACTCATCGTTTTCTGAGCGAAAGCTAGAGAAAATTTCCTTAATACCCATAATTAAATCCCAAATTTTTCTTTATAACGTCGATAGCTATCCTTGGGTATCAACTTACCCACTTCTAATTTAATATTCTTTTCTTGAAGATAAGTAATCGCCTTATGTTGCCAGTTTAAATAGCCTTGGTGAGTAAACTCAGCATAGCCATCGTCATTCCCAAATTGTTTGTAATAATGGTTTTTAGGCATAGTTCTAAGCTCTGTATCACTGAAACGAGTACGTGAGTAATTCGCCACATAGAGTTTGTCGGGCAATTTATCCATAAACTTAATCTGGAAGCTATGACTGCCTTCTATCATATGAATCTGACCAGCCAAGTTGAGATAAATCATCGAGGTATCTCTTGAATCTACTCGAGCATATTCAGGTAATTCTTCTTTTTTATATGCTGACTTTAAGAAAGACTCTGCCGCTCGGCTTAAAAACAATCTCGAATTAGTCACCAATCCTTGCTTAAGAAGACCTTCCATAAATACCTTTCGGTCTCCGAACATTCTTTCCATATCCGCATTTTTAGTTTCTTTGGCACTTTGTTCCAA
>CAXBKC010000150.1:0-8508 GCA_963975615.1 uncultured Oleiphilus sp. | reverse complement strand
GGTGCGTTTCGAAAGGCTTTGCAGTTGCACCGCCTGGTATGGTTTGAAGCATGGGTGTTTCAACTTCCATGAAGCTTCTTTCGCTCAAATACTGACGAATTCCTTCAATAATTTTGGAGCGAATCAGAAACAAATCACGCGTTTGCTGGTTGATGATCAGATCAACATAACGCTGACGGTATTTAATCTCTTGATCAGCCAAACCATGAAATTTATCAGGTAACGGACGCAAAGCTTTGGTTAACATAACTAAGTCTTCAGCATGGTCGACATTCACGAATAACTCGCCCTTGCCAGACTTATGCAATGTGCCTTTTGCACCAACAATGTCACCTAAATCAAATTTAGATTTATAATTAATCTCTTTTTGAATTTCTTTAGGAACATAAAATTGAATACCACCAGAAACATCATGAATCTTAGCAAAAGGGCCACGCTGAAACATAATACGGCCAGCAACGGCAACTTGATTATTTTGCCCCTCTAATTCCTCTTTAGTGAACTCCCCAAATTTTGCATTTAATTCAGAAGCCAAGTGTTTACGATCAAAATCATTTCTGTGCCCATTCGCTTTGCAATTTTCTCTTAATTGAGTCAATTTATTGCGCCGCTCGGCAATCAGCTTATTTTCATCTGAAGCTGTTGGTTGGGTTACATTTGTTTTGGATTCGTTAGACATAAAGAGTTTCCAGTTAATAAATTTACAAACCTTTTTTAAGGCTGGCTTCTATAAAAAAATCTAAGTCGCCATCTAAGACGCTATTACAATTACTAGTTTCTACATTGGTGCGTAAGTCTTTAATACGAGAGGCATCCAAGACATACGATCTTATCTGACTTCCCCAGCCAATATCAGACTTACTGTCTTCCATCACTTGTGCAGCTTCATTCCGCTTCATCATTTCCATCTCATAAAGCTTGGCTCTAAGTTGTTGCATAGCTTGATCTTTATTCTGATGCTGTGAACGCTGGTTTTGACATTGAACAACAATGCCAGAAGGTTCATGCGTGATACGAATTGCGGAATCGGTGGTATTAACGTGTTGGCCACCAGCCCCACTTGAGCGGTAGGTATCTATTCGTAAGTCAGAAGGGTTAATTTCGATATCGACATTATCATCTATTTCAGGAGAAACAAACACAGATGCAAAAGATGTATGACGACGACTGCCAGAATCAAATGGAGATTTTCTGACCAAGCGATGAACGCCAGTCTCAGTTCTTAGCCAACCAAAAGCATATTCGCCAGTAAAATGTATCGTAGCGGACTTAATACCCGCCACATCACCATCTGACAGCTCGACAACGTCAGTTTTAAAGCCTTTACTTTCACCCCAGCGCAAATACATTCGAAGGATCATACTTGCCCAGTCTTGGGCCTCTGTGCCGCCAGACCCCGACTGAATGTCAAGATAGGCATTATTAGGGTCCATTTCGTTCGAAAACATACGTCGAAATTCTAGTATTTCTAGCTGATTATTTAAGTCATCAAGCTCGGAAATTAACTCATCTAAAGTATCTCCATCTTGCTCTTCAACCGCTAACTCTAAGAGTTCTGTTGCATCACTTAAACCCGTTTCTAAATTCTCAATTGTGTTTACAACAGATTGAAGACTTGCTTGTTCTTTCCCTAAAGCTTGCGCATTTTCAGGGTTATTCCATACATCAGGTACTTCAAGCTCTCTTCCTACTTCGATTAAACGCTCTTTTTTAACATCGAAGTCAAAGATACCCCCGAAGTGTCGAAGCGCGACTAGCCATATCTTTTATGCGTAAAACAACTGGGTTGACTTCTAACATACTTAAAATAACCTACTAATATTGAGAAATTGATTCGAGAAAGTACGGCATTCTAACTAAATGCTAAAACTGCTCCAACCAATTTTTTATTTCTTGTGTGGTTTCTGGCCAAGATGGTTCTAATAAAATTTCATGTAAGGTGTCCGGAACTAATTTTCTTTTCTTGTGCGGAGTTGTTAAACGGTTAAAAAGTTCCTCACTCACCCAAGGTTCAACAAGCGCATCGCCCTCGCCATGCCAGATAGCCAAGGGTGTACTAATCTGTTGAGCATCCTGCTTAACACGCGCAACAGTTTTCATGTATTCACTAAACCACCTTGTCGTCACCTTCCCATGAGTAAAAGGATCTGAAATATAGTCAGCTACTACATTAGGGTCTGAACAGACAATACTCGGGTCTATGTCATTGGTAATAGTAAGTCGTGGGAACCAAGAGCTCATAGTATTACCAAGAAATTTCTTAAATTTTGGCACAGGTATCGATACGTCGGAAGCAGGACCACTTAATGCTATTGCTGAAAATTGTTCTGGATATTCGAGAGCATGAAGAAGAGCGATCATGCCTCCCATTGAATGGCCAAGTAAATACTGCTTTTCATACTTCACCATGGACCGAAGAAGCTCCAAATCACGAGAATAGTCTGTCCAACGCCTTACATGACCTCTTTTACCTTGAGATTTACCGTGCCCCCTATGATCTAGTGCGTAGACTGCAAAACCATTTTGATTAAACCAATTTGCGATCTCGTGATACCGTCCTGCATGTTCACTCCAGCCATGGGATATAACGACAGCGGCTGTTGCATCTTTTGGCTCCCAAGAATAAATATTTAACAGAAGCCCATCTTCTGCTGGTACGGTCTGTTCAAAAAAATGTGCGTTACTCATGTTAGGCAGTTATCCTTCATTTTATTTTTATGATCCTTCCCTTTAACTACAAGTAAAGTAATTTTGTATCGAAAAGAATATAGTAAGTAATTAAACTGCGTTAACAGGAAAAATGACGCAAATTAAATGCGCAACATTCTACCTGAAGTTAACTTTTTATTCTGTTATTTTAACAAATAAAATAACCTAAAATGGTAATTATCTAGCCTAATCAATACTCGTAATATTTTATACTTTTTGTGTTTTGCAAGGATGTTTTTATAGGCATAAACTATACAGCTAAAACAAGACTAATTCTCAACTGTCAACACTACTTATCACGTCAACTAATATCAGATCACACTCATAAAAGGGATGCCAAATTATGAAATACAACAACATTCTTGAAACTATAGGCAATACACCACATATTAGAATCAATAATTTATTTAGAAATGATATTGAAGTATGGATGAAAGCTGAACGCTTTAATCCTGGTGGCAGTTTGAAAGATCGTATTGGCTTAGCCATGATTGAAGCCGCTGAAAAAGAAGGTAAATTAAGCAAAGATACCGTCATTGTAGAACCAACTTCTGGCAATACTGGAATAGCACTTGCCCAAGTAGCGGCAGTAAAAGGTTACCGCTTAATACTGACCATGCCTGAGTCTATGTCAATTGAACGGCGCAAATACATGAAAGCATTAGGTGCTGAAATTGTATTAACTCCAAAAGAATTAGGCATGAACGGCGCGATTGATAAAGCAACTGAAATTGCGAAAGAAACACCAAATAGCTGGATACCACAGCAGTTCACAAACCCCGTTAACTCTGAGATTCATCGACAAACAACGGCTCAGGAAATACTTGCAGATTTTCCTGAAGGTATAGATTATCTAATCACAGGCGTAGGGACAGGGGGCCATATTACAGGCTGTGCCGAAGTTCTCTCTAAAGCATTTCCAAACTTGCAGACATTCGCCGTTGAGCCTGAAAAATCTGCTGTTATCAGTGGCTGCCCAAAAGGGCCACATAGACTTCAAGGGATTGGCGCTGGGTTTATTCCTGAAATCATGAACACAGACATTCTGACTGGAACTATCCAAGTAGACGAAGAGAGCTCATTCGAGATGGCAAGAGAATGCGCGAAGAAAGAAGGAATATTTGTCGGAATATCTTCTGGCGCCACATTGGCTGCTGTAAAAAATAAACAAGACGAAATACCTGCGGGAAGCCGTGTACTGATATTTAATTATGATACCGGTGAACGGTATTTATCTATAGAAGACTTGTTTTAGCTTAAGCGCACATTGAGGTTTATTCTTTTCGCTCATTAAGCTCCGTCAAGATGTATTATTAAATTTGGAAGCCCCTTCGACGGGGCTCAGGGAGCGGAGGCTGATTTCATGAAGCTCAATCAACCGAATAACCATTTTTAACTAAGGCCGACTGCTCAAACTCTTCGGGGCTAATCGGCTTATCGAATAAGTAACCTTGGCCAATTTCACAATTTAGTGACTGTAAGAAACGCATTTGTTCTTTAGTTTCTACACCTTCAGCAACGACTTTTAGATTAAGCGTGTGCGCCATAGCAATAATTGCTGCGGTAATTTGTTTATCGTCATTGTCATCGGGTAAGTCTTTAATGAATGCTCTGTCTACCTTCAACTTATCCAAAGGTAATCTCTTAATATAATTCAATGATGAATAACCTGTACCAAAGTCATCAATTGCAATTGTTGAACCTAAACTTTGAAGATTCTTAAGAAGCTCAATTGCGTGTTGAATATCTGTTGCCAGTAAAGACTCCGTTACTTCAAATTCTAACTGCTCAGGACTTATTTTGTATTTTTGGATGGCTGACTGTATATCTACAATTAAGTCGGGGTCATTAAATTGTCTGACAGACAAATTAATAGAAATTTTAATATCACTTATTCCCTTATCATTCCAAAGACCGCACTGACGACATGCTTCTTGGATAACCCACTTCCCGACCGGAATAATTAAACCATTATTTTCAATAGTATCAATAAAAAAGAACGGCGCTAATAAACCTCGAGTAGGATGCTGCCAGCGGATTAAGGCCTCACAACCGATCAGCTTTCCGGTTCTTAAATCCAGCTGAGGCTGGTAATAAAGTACAAACTCGTCATTTTCAACAGCACTTCTTAACTCTTCTTCCAACGCCATCCTTGAATCTGCATCTTTATGCAGCTGATGGTTGAACATATGATAATTATTTCTACCACCAGCTTTTGCCTGATACATTGCAAGATCTGCATTCTGAAGCAAACTAGCGGCAGAAACACCATCGACTAAAGAAAACGTAATACCGATACTCGTCGTAATCGCCAAAGTACGCCCATCAATGGCAATGGGGTTTTGCAATACATCTAATACCCTTTTCGCAATATCTGTTACGTAGTCATCTGAAGGATCTTCAGTTATCACCAAGCAAAACTCATCACCACCGGTTCTTGCAACTAAGTCCAATGAACCAACGCAAGACTTAAGACGTGACGCAACAATAGTTAATAGGTTGTCACCAACTAAGTGGCCTAGCTCATCATTAATATGCTTGAAGTTATCCAAATCCAGATAGATTAAACAAAAACGTTTCTCACGTTCATCTTCGCTCGCTAATTTCTGATCTACTAAATACGTTAAATAAGTACGGTTAATTAAACCTGTAAGCACATCAAAGTGCGCCATTTCGAATAGCTTTTGGCTATTTTGAGTTAGCTCTTTATGAAAACTTTCAAGCTGTGATGTAACTTGTAAAGATGTCGACTGAAGCTGACTAATTTCATCTGCAAAAATGGCATTTGATGATATATCTTTCAACTGTTCCCTAGCTTCGTGGAACTTCCCCTGTGGCAATAAAGGTAAAGCCTTAGATTGTTTCTGCAAGGAGCGAATAGGCTTCCAAAGGACCAGGACAACCATAAAAATAGACAAAATAATTGCCAGAAAACCAGCAATAATATGGGTGCGTCTAGCAAATTCAATCTGGTCACGTATCGAAGTTGTGTCAGAAATAAACACAACCACAGCATTATTTCCAGCAAGATCCGGCTCAGACAGCAACATCAATTCATACTGAGCAAGCTTTGTATTTATTATAAATACTTTCTGTTTATTCAATTCTATAAAGTTTTCTTTCCAGTTCATGTCAGTAGCGAAGTCATGCACCATATTTTGTAAAAGTGCTCTGTTGGTTAAAGCAGAAAATGACATTCCAGTTTCAGCCAATTCTCGACCAAATTCATTCCCCGACAACACAGGGGTGAGAAGACCTATATCTGTTTGCGTTATTCTTTGGAAATCTAATAGGGTATCAGCCAAGGAAACACTGAATTGTATGACTCTAATTTCACCACTGGTCGAAAGTACAGGTGCACTTATTGCAAGCTGACAGAGATCAGAGCAGCGCATTTCCTCAATAGGTGAACCAGAACTTATAACTCTCTGAACTACATGAGCGCTTGGATATATACTTTTATTTCCCCATTGAGCAATCATGTTTCCTGAATCATCTAGTAACGCAGCACTTTCTAAGCCCCAGGTAATCTGTAAAGAGATCCAATGTTGATTCAGTTTTGATTCTAGTGTTTGACTTTTAGATTGTAACTGGGGTACGCCATCGATAAGGTTGATTAGCTGCAGAGCGGTTTTTTTAAGCAGTCCATTATATTCAATGACATATTGTTGCTGATTTGCAGCACGTTGATTGCCCTGTAGGTTTTTTAATTGCTCAACATTGAAGTACGTAAAAAAAGTAACCAGAGTCGTTAATATGATGGCAAGACCAAAAACAGCCTTCCAAAATAAACTAACAAAAATTTTATTATTTACTTTCTTCATTAAAATCGATACGCAATTTGAGCTAAAAACATATTCCAATACCGCTGCTGAGCTGCAACATCTGGATTTTCTATATTAGGTAACCAGTATGTACCGTCTATCTGATGAACCTCCATTGCAAAAGACCATTCAAATGAAGGTGAATATCTAAAACCTAAGGTTGTATCTTTTGCAAAAGTCCCATGAGCATTGCCAAGCGCAAATTCTTTACCATGGCGATCGTCTTTAAATCTAAAAGCTTCATCTCTTCTTAGATATACCGTCCAAGCTGGGGTAAATTTATAGGCTGCTTGAAAATAATAACCTAAGCCTTTTTCAACGATATCAAATGGCCCAGCCATAGATTGATAAATGCTTTCTAGTTCAGTATTTCTTCTTTGTATTTCGGTCACAAACTGCCAAGAATTCCAATTTAACTCTAAAGAAAGCAGTAGCTGCTCAATCGATAAAGAACCATCTCTTAGATATAATGGATCAGTCGGCCCACGACTAAAATCACCGGTAAAATGAGCATAAGATATTGCTGCTCGCCACAAACCTGCACCATCTTCATATGCTAACCTTGCGAAACCACCTCGCTCTTTACTTATATCCCCTTCAGTGTCTGGATTACCAACCAAAGTAGATATAATTTGGTTATTCAGAATTGGGCGTCCAAATTGAACATTAAATAAAAGAGTTCCATATTCGTTTTCATTGTGGCCATAGAAACCAGCGCCATCTGATGAATGAAATAGCTGACTCAAATAATCAACATAAACAGATTCGGGTAGTAAAATGCTTGTATTTGTTACCGCTACATCTCTGGTCTCATTAAAAAAGCCATAAGGGTTTTTAATACGACCAAAACGAAAGCCGGCGCCATTGGTAAAATTATCTAAAAATCGCCAGTCGACAATCGCATAATCTACACGCCCGCCTTTTGGATTCGCGTTACCTATTTGCTTATATAAACCCTGCAAGGCAAGTTGCAAGCTATCAGCTGCTCTCCAAGATGCATTCAAAGCTGCTTCGTTTGATTTGAAACTCCCATCTGAACTAGAACCTAAAAAATCATTCTCATCGGTCGCTACAAAGTTTTGGCTGATAAATCCATGCCACTTAATCTCATTCATCCAAGTAGCTGATTCCAGTTTAGAACCAAAATCTTCAGTTTTTGTATTATTGTCCACCGCTAAAAGGTGCGAAGATGACAAGGAAAACATAATTCCGCCAAACATAGCTAATCGTCGTAAACCTTTTAACATAATTTGACTCATTTTAGCGGATAGTAAGGATATGTACTGAACCATCAGACATGCCTCCTTCTATATAACCAATACCGCCCGGCGTTGACTTCACTCTTGATAGCATTTCCTCTGGCGATTCTACCACTGTAGGCCCCTGTCCGATTCCTGAATAAATATAACGATCCCACTGCCTACGGAGTTGATGTGGCAACATTTTTAGTGTTTTCAATAAGAATTGTCGGTGAGCCTCATGCTCATCACGCAGAACGAATACCGTAATAGGGGTGCCATCAGGCCATTTTCTTGCCCGTAAGCTAAAAATAGCGCGCAGCTCATTTAAACTTAATTCATTATTTTGAAGATCTTGATGAGCTATAACACGATTAGCAGATGAGAGTTCTTCAACTTCTTGTTCTTGTTCTGAGCTCTGTATTTGATTCTCATCTTGTATAGATTGTTCTTCATTCGCGAGTACATCTCTCGCAGGTAGCGAGATAATAAGGAAGCTTATAACCAATAAAAGAAACTTCTTTTTAAACATGAAATAAATATAGACTAAGAACTCAATTATGAAAAATTGTTATTTGTAGCTTTATATACTTCATTGTAGATATCTTTGCTAAACAAGAAATAAGTTAATCACTTACTACTAATGCAAATGATTTTTATTTAGAATACGGATCCCATTTTTCATATTTCTCTACGTGCTTTTTTATGAAACGCTTTTCAATTTTAAAATACTCTTT
>CAXBKC010000149.1:0-8515 GCA_963975615.1 uncultured Oleiphilus sp. | reverse complement strand
ACTCAACTATTCAGGATATTAGTTTGGGAGGCTTAAGTTTTAGTTCAAAAGTTAAACTACCAGTTGGTGCTATCGTCAAAGTGAGAATTCCTATTGTTGAACCTGCATTTGAGGCAGAAGCAAAAGTTATATGGTGTTTGTCACGACCTGATAGATATGAAGCTGGTATTGAATTTACTTCCGAGCAAGATGCCTTTACTGCCCGTATGGTTGAGCAGGTCTGCCATATTGAACATTATCGAATGTGGGTTAAAGAGGTCGAAGGTCGGGATTTAGATGGTGAACTTGCTGCAGAAGAGTGGATAGGGAAGTTTGCTCACGATTTTCCGAATATAACGTAAATTACCTATAAGAGCCTTTGCCCTATATCTAAGTATCGCGAAGGATGTATGTAATTTAAATATCTTATTAACTATTAATGTCTAAAATTAAAACGCTATTAAGTCTTAGTATTAAGTGTTTGTTATATCAACAAATATTGTAAGTTTTTGCCCAGGCTGTAGATATTTTTTCCTATCTAACTTATTCCAAGTCAGCAAGTCTTTGATGGACACATTGAACTTATTTGCAATTCTATCAAGTGAGTCACCCTTACGAACGTAATAGCCCACTTTTTGAATCATTTCTCTTTTTTTATAGATCGTGTTGTTAGCTGGTTTAGCTGTTTGTGCATTACTTTTCTTAGACCAAATAACAAGCTGTTGTCCTGGCTTTATGGGGTCTTTTGGTGCCATCCCGTTCCAGCGTGCAAGCTCACGAACACTAACTTTGTGCGCGCGAGATAGATCCCACAGCGTATCACCAGAACTTACTTTGTAGCTTATTTTATCCGTGTCTTTTTTAGCTTGAATCTGGGCCTGCTTTTTGCTCAAGCGGCTTCCTTGGCTAAGATCGTAATAATTGGCCCCTTTTGACGCGGTTGGAATAAGGAGTTTTTGCTTAATTTTAATGGTATTTGATTTTAAGTGATTAATTTCTTTAATCAGCATAGGAGTAGTATTAAATTTTTTGGCAATTTTAATTAATGAATCACCAGATCTTACCGAATACCGTTGCCAGTTTATGCGCTTTTCCGGTGGTAAAGTTTTGAGGTTTTCTTTAAAGATATTTGCATTTTCTACTGGAACCAATAATCGATGTGGGCCGAGTGGGGAGCTAGCCCATTGATTGAAACCAGGGTTTAATTGGTAAACTTCGCTGATATCTATTTCTGCTAGGGCAGCTGCTTGCGCTAGGTCTATTTGTGCACCAATATCAACTTTTTCAAAATAAGGAGTATCAGAAATATAAGGGAAGTCGACACCATATTGTTCAGGGTTTAATACTACCTGAGACAAGGCTATTAACTTAGGCACATATGCTCGGGTTTCTTTGGGCAGATCTAAAGACCAAAAGTCGATACTTTTATTTTTGGCCTTATTTTTTCTTATTGCACTTCTAACACGACCAGACCCAGAGTTATATGCAGCAAGTGCATGTAACCAATTTCCATCAAATATATTATTAAGATAAGTGAGGTAATCTAAAGCGGCTTCCGTTGAAGCAAGTACATCGCGGCGCCCGTCATACCACCAGTCTTGTTCTAAACCATATATTTTTCCAGTGCCTGGAATAAATTGCCAAAGTCCGGAGGCTCTACCATGGCTATAAGCGAAGGGGTTGTATGCACTTTCTACAAAAGGTAAAAGAGCCAACTCCATTGGAAGGTTACGCTGTTCAACTTCATTTGCTACATGATGAAGGTAGCGTGATGAGCGATTAAATGTACGTGTTAAATAATTAGGGTTCCGTGTGTACCAAGAGCGTTGAGAATCAATTCGTTTATTAATAAGGGATAAGTCTAATTGGAAGTTGTCCCTTATTCTGTCTAATAAATTTGCTTCTTTAAGTGGCTTATCATTGGGTCGAAGTGACAATAATTCATTATTTATTAGTGTTTCTAGTTCATCGTCTGGCGTATAAAAACCGTAATCTGAAAAATCATTTTTATTACTTGAGTAGTCCGATAACTCATTTTCGATAGGGTCAAATGGAAAATCTAATACTTCGGCTATCTCGGCTTGAACTAATGGGGTGGTATGGATATCAACATTCTCGGCAGGCACTACAGTTTTTTCTTTTATATCTGTTGCTTGGAATAAAAATGTTTTGATGGGTTCTATTTGAGTTGCGGTGTTAGGGGTATCAATCTTGATATTTTGCTTAGTCGTTTCATTGTTACTAGTGAGCTTTTGTGTTTTTTTATCGCTAGTTTGCTCATGACTACTCCCAGAGACATTTACTTCTGTAGCAGGCTTTGATGTTGTTAGGGTTTTTAATTGGCTGCAGGCAGACAAAAATAAAAAGCAAATACTGAGGATTAAGAGGCGCATAATTCCGTTGAGAAATAGTTAGTAATAGAGTGGGGCAAGTCTATAGGCTTGTGCTCAAACTTCAATAAATTTTGACTCTATTAAGAGAACGTAATTTTCTACAAGCGTCAAAACCTTGTTAATACTTGTGGCTATATAGTTAATGGTACCTATGCGCTAAAAGGAATCCTTTGCTTTTCTAACGGCGCGGAACACCTCTTGACTATTTTGCTCTGTAATTAAACCAAGACTCTTTAAATTATAATAAATTTCTGGGTCATCATGTCGTAAGAACGGGTTTATTTCTAACTCAGTAGATAAAGTAGTAGGAATTGTTGCTTGTCCGTTGCTTCTTTTTTCTTTGCAGTGACTTATGTAAGAAGAAAGCGCTTCGCTATTAGGCATTAAGGTCTTGGCAAATGCTAAATTACTCAAGGTATATTCGTGGGCACAATAAATAAGGGTGTTCGAGGGTAGTATTGCTAGCTTATTGAGTGAATTAAACATTTGCTCAGCTGTGCCTTCAAATAAACGGCCACAGCCAGCAGAAAAAAGTGTATCACCACAAAATAAGCTAGGTTGTAGTATGGTATTTCCCTTGGAATCAATAGTAGGTATGTCGACATAGAAAGCAATATGATCTAGCGTATGTCCGGGCACTTCGATTGTTTTGAACTCAAGGTTTAATACGTTGAATAATTGACCGTCACTAAATTTAAAATCAAGAAAATCAAAGTTAGCCTCTTTAAAACCGAAAATATTTGGCGAATATTTTTCTTTTAATTGCTGAACACCGCCAATATGATCGTGATGGTGGTGAGTGACCAAAATAGCTACTAACTTTAAATTATTTGCGGTTAAAAACTTTTCAACTGCTTCTGCACAACCAGGGTCAATGATAATGGCATTATTTTCATCATCAAATAAACACCATATGTAGTTGTCTGTAAAAGCGGGTATGCCATGTATATTGATCATTTTGTATCTCAGTTACAGGTTGTTGTTAATAACAAAAGGATATTCAGCTAAACTCTATTCATTAAAAAGAGTTTGCCTTATAACTATGAGTTGCACAAATGAGAAACCAGACCAAACCCATAATACCAAATATTAGCAAGCAAAAAGACTTGGAAAGCTGGTTTCAATCAGCTTTAGGTCGGAGCTTGTTAGCTAGTCAGCGTGAGCTAATCGCCACAGCTATTCAGGGTTTTTTCGGTGTTATCCAGGCAGAGATTGGAGTTTCTCATCGTGTGCCTGTAGCTAACTCGAGTAATATTACTCATAAGTTTTTCGTCATACCTGATTGGTCCGTTGATTTACCTTCTAATGTGTTGGTGTCTGAATCTGATGAATTAAGCCTAGAAACAGGCAGTGTTGATTTAGTCATTTTACATCATGCTTTAGACTTTACTAAAGACCCACATCAGACGCTTAGAGAGGCAAGTAGGGTATTGAAGTCGACTGGGCACCTTGTCATTGTTGGTTTTAATCCAACAAGTTTTTGGGGTATTAGAAAACTTTTTAATAGAGGTAAGCAGGCGCCTTGGAATAATCGATTTATTAGTGGAAACCGTATATCAGATTGGTTAAATCTACTACATTTTCAGGTCAGTGATATTGAACATCATTATTACGGTTTACCATTTAATAAATTAGGTTTGCTTAAACAGTTTTTATGGTTGGATAATATCCTAAATCCTAAAGTGCCTCTAGGTGCTTATTATATTCTTAGTGCGCAAAAACAAACGTTTTCTAGAATACAAAACCGCCAGCGCTGGAATCAGCCAGTTAAAGCTGTAGGCTTAAGTTTGTCGAGTTCACGAAATGTTTATAATATTAGTCAAAAATCGAAAATAAAGAATAAGTTGGGCGAACAAAAAAATTAAGTCGGTTTTGTTATTGGAGTAAGGCGTGCGTCAAATAATTTTAGATACAGAAACTACTGGTATAAACCCTCAACTAGGCCATCGAATTATCGAAATTGGTTGCGTTGAAATGGTAGATAGGAAATTAACAGGGCAGCATTTTCATGTTTATATTAATCCTCAAAGAATTGTTGAGGACGAAGCGATCTCGATTCACGGGATTACTAATGAATTTTTAGCAGATAAACCGATATTTAAAGATATTGCTATCGAATTTTATAATTATATTAAAGGTGCAGAATTAGTTATCCATAATGCCCCTTTCGATGTGGGGTTTATCAATAACGAATTTTCATTATTAAAGCCTAAGCTGCCGTTTGTTGAAGGTTACTGTGGGGTCTTAGATACTCTTGCTATGGCAAGAAAAAAACATCCAGGTCAAAAGAATAGCTTGGATGCGCTATGTAAACGTTATGGAATAAATAACTCACATCGTGATTTGCATGGAGCATTATTAGATGCTGAAATATTAGCCGACGTCTACCTTCTTTTGAGTGGCGGCCAAACAATTCTTTCGTTAGATAAGGATGGTGGTGATGATGCGGGCGAGGCAGCACTGAGACGTATTTCAAAAGATAGGAATCCATTGAAGGTGGTTTTAGCCTCTGATAATGAACTGTTAGAGCATTCTAAATATTTAGAAATGATGAAAAAAGAAGGCAACGAAACTGTTTGGGATAAAGTGTCACAATTATGATTACGAAAACATACAGATGTAAACTTGTGATGATAGAAAAATGTGTTATAAATTAATTATCAAGCAATTTTTTTTAAATTAATTATGAGCATTATTTGTTGCTAATTTACATGCTCAGAATCGATTGTTAATTGTTGTTTAAGAAGTTTTTGAATTATGTTGTCTATAATGAAGTTGTATAAAATGATGAAACACGTTTTTATTAATTCGAACCGGATGCAATAACTTACATGGCCCTTTCTTCGACAAGTTTAAGTTCGATTGAGCTGGTTAAGCCTGAAATCGAAAACACAATTCATCAAGCAGAGAAAAGCTTGGAGCGTTTTCAGGAAAATAGGGATAGTGGCGAGGACCTTCAAAACTGCCTTGATTATTTAAATCAATTGCGAGGAATTTATGTTCTTGTAGAAGTTCCGGGCTGCGTGCTTCTATGCCAAGAATCCGTGAACTTAGCCAATGAAGTACCTGTTGGTGCTAGCGATGATAAAAATACGCTATTAACTAATTTAAGCAATGCCATATTTATACTTCGACGATACACTGAATATTTTTGTCAGTATAAAATAGATTATCCAGAACTGTTGCTTCCAATTATCAACGAACTTCGAGTGGCTCGTAAGTCTAAACCTTTCCCTGAATCCCACTTCTTCGATTTAACCCCAAATCAAGACTTTGACCCAACTACATTACTTGATGTATCAGACCAGAATAAACTTGAAGACTTTGAGCATCATGCAAAACGCTTTCGTCATATGTATCAGGTGGGCCTTCTTGATCTTTTACGAGAAAAAAACACAGAAATCAGTCTTCGTCTAATAAATAGGGCTTCAAGAGGTTGTGTTCGTTTATGCTATGGCGAAGCTATGGCTGAATTCTGGGCTTTGGTTGCGATATTAACTCAAGCTTGTTTGAGTGAGTCCATAAGTATTAATGATCCTCGAAAGCGCTTATTTATGAAGGTCGAGAAATACCTTCGTGAAATGGCTTTGCTGGGTCAAACTGTATTGACTAAATCTGCTCCTGACTCAATCCGAAAAGAGTTGCTATATCTTATTGCTTTAAGTGGCTCTAAGTCTGAGCGCATTCAAAATCTTTTAGCTGGTTTTAATGTCACTTCCTTTGATTTTACAGAGCTTGATTTACAACGTGAATCTCGTAGATTATTTGGTCCAGGTGCGGATGTTTTAAAGTCTTTGTCTAGTGCGTTGCAAGAAGAATTAATTCAATTAAAAGATAAATTAGATCTCTTAGAGCGTCATGGAGAGCCTCAAGCTGAAGATATTAGTTTTATTGCTTCTGTCTTTGAAAGGTTAAGCAGTACTTTATCAATGCTTGATCTTCCTAAGATAAGCCTTGTTTGTGATCAACAGGTCAAGCGAGTATCACAGTGGATTGAACAAGAAAAAGAGGTAACAGAAACAGAACTAATGCAAGTTGCAGATGTTGTTTTAAACATCGAACAAGCCATTAAGTGTTTTGAAGAAACAGGAATACAGGCTGATATCGATACCAGTAATTATTCTGGAAATGAGCAAGGCCCGTTTTTGATCGAAGCTATTTTAGTTGTAATTGAAGAGTCTAAATTAGGCTTGTCGCTAGTTAAGCGGTCAATCAGTTCTTATATTGACTCAGAGGGTGATAAGTTACACTTGGCTAATGTGTCTCAGGTATTAGTAGGCATTAGAGGCGCAATGACTATGATAGGCCAAGAGCGTGCTTCTGCTTTATTAATTAGTTGTGTTACATGTATTAAAGTAGAGCTTTTTGAGAGTGAATCTTTGCCTGACTCTAAGTTTTTAGAAACCTTGGCTGATGCACTAACGTCTTTAGAGTATTTTATAGAAAGTATGAATGTTAAAGGCTCAGTTAATGAAGCGTTATTGAAATTAACTGAAGAGTCTCTAGCTTCTATTGGCTATCATAATTAGTTCTTCTGTCTATTGAATGGCTTTCAACTCGCTTGTACATAGTAAATGGATTACTCGTTTATATAGAGTCAGCGTTATCAATTCTGTTTTTCGTTCTGTCTTGGTGGCTTCCATTTAATATATAGACGCTGCTATTGTCTTCAGTCTACGTATCCTTACTAGATGTGGAAAATACGGACTCTATTTAACGGGTACCTAAATCGACGATCTACACTTAAATAGTGAGCCCAAACAGACTTTAGCTTAAACACTTTCAGTTTGATTGCTAAATTTGTTTATAAATTGAATTGCTCTTCTTTCAGAGAAATAAGGGAGAGAGCGATTCTCTGGCATGAAACCAACGTGACCACCATATTTAGGCATTTCAAGAACCAGATTAGGATTCTTCGCGACATAATCAACTGGGTAGCATTCATCAGGTAGAAAGGGGTCATCCAAAGCGTTCAATATTAAACAAGGAACCTTAATCTTATTCAAATAGAAGAGGCAGCTACTTTCTTCCCAATACTGTTCTGCACTCTTAAAGCCGTTAAGTGGTGCGGTATAGCGCTGATCATAATCTTTGAAATTTTTTAATTTGTGGAAATCTTTGATATTTATAATGTCAGGGAATCTGCTTTGCTTTTCTTCAAGTTTGAGTTTGAAGCTTTTTAAGAAGTTTTGCATATATAGTTTATGGCTAAGTTGTGCGAGATGCCTTGAGCATGATGTTAGGTCGCATGGCACTGAAATACCCACTGCGGCAATGACTTCTTTTGGTAAGGCCTTACTATTTCTTCCTAGGTGAAGGAGTGTTTTATTGCCCCCAATACTAAAACCAATTAATGCTATCTCTATATAACCTTGCTTTAGTGCATGGGCAATAACCAAAGCAAGATCTTCTGTTTTTCCACTATGATAAGAGTGTGGGTGGTGGTTTGGCGTGTCACTACAGCCCCTGAAGTTCCAAGATAATGAATCCCATTTATGCTCTTGCGCGTACTTTGCCATACCCATGATATAAGGGCGTCGGCTATGGCCTTCTAAGCCATGGCTCAATATTACAAGGCGCTTATTGTTGTTTATTGACCAGTCAATATCTAAAAAATCACCGTCAGGTGTATCTATGCGCTCTCGTACACAAGGGATAGAGGGCACTTTTCTAAAGAGAGAAGGGTAAATGCTTTGAAAGTGCCCATTACGTAAAATAAAAGGTGGGAAGTAAGTCACTGTGTTTCCATTAAACAAGCTGAGTTATGGCTTAATTTAAAGTAAAAATGCAGTGACTAAAAGATATTAAATAAGATGATTGACTAAGAAGCTCAAAATAATGCTGCTGATTGTGGTCGCTAAGAAAATATCGATGAAGGTATAGGGTTTACTTTCTTGTTTCATGATCTACTCTCTTCCATAGTATGACTACGTGAAAGGGCTGATCATAAGGATCGGCGCTTCATGTTATAGTCAAAGTTGTAGTTTATATATGATGAATTGTTTATCTTCATCTGGCAGGTATTTTATCTTATGTTTATCGCTTTGTTACCTAGGTAATATAAAACATTGTAAAATGTGAGTTCCTGTAAGCTCATGTATACAAATGATCATCTAAGCTTTAATACACCCTGTTTTTTCAGT
>CAXBKC010000148.1:0-8522 GCA_963975615.1 uncultured Oleiphilus sp. | reverse complement strand
GACAGTAGAGCAAGTGTATCAATACCGGGATTATGTGGATGAGCATATTCAAAGTTTGCTCTGTGGTGAAATCTCCGAGGACATCCAAGCTCTTATAACTTTGGGTATTAATCATGAACAACAACACCAAGAGTTATTATTAACTGACCTTAAATACACCTTATCGTTAAATCCTATTTATCCTGTCTATCAGAAAGGCTTTGACCTTGTTAGTAAGCCCCAAGTGCTTCCTGAAGAAAAAAAATGGCTCAGTTTTACCGAGGGAGTTTATGAAGTGGGTCATGCGGACTCAGGTTTTTGTTATGATAATGAGCTAGGTCGGCATAAGGTATATTTACAAAGCTTTCAGATAGCGGAGTCATTAGTGACTAACGCTGAATATATTGAATTTATAAAAAGCGGTGGATATAGCGCGTTTCAATACTGGTTAGAGGAGGGGTGGGCATGGTTATGTAATAATCAAATCAACTGTCCTTTGTATTGGCAATATCTGAATGGCCAATGGTATTACTACACATTAGCCGGTTTAAAATTAGTTGAACCAGATGCCAGTGTTTCTCATATTTCCTATTATGAAGCTAATGCTTTCGCTACTTGGAAAAATATGCGCTTAGCGACTGAATTTGAGTGGGAGATCGCTGCTACTCAATTTAATTGGGGGCAGAGGTGGGAATGGACATCTTCGGCTTATCTTCCGTACCCAGGTTTTTGCATCAGTGAGGGCGCGGTGGGTGAATATAATGGCAAGTTTATGATTAATCAAATGGTGTTAAGGGGCGCTTCTGTTGCTACTTCAGCAAACCATTCCAGAGTCACTTATCGAAACTTTTTTCAGCCACATTTTCAGTGGCAGTTTTCTGGTATTCGTTTAGTTAAATAAACGGGCCTTTTCCAATAAAAGGATACTCAAATAACATGATTGAACAATTTGCTGAAAATGTCGATGAAGGTCTTAGTAAATCTGAAAAAAGCTTACCTTCGAAATATTTCTATGACAAAAATGGTGATGCGCTGTTTGTAGAAATCATGAATATGCCAGAATATTATTTAACCCGTTGTGAAATGGAGATATTTACCACACAAACTGATGAATTGATCGACTCTTTTAAGGCTGATAAAAATGAATATTTTGAGTTAATTGAACTCGGTGCAGGTGATGGTAGTAAAACCCTTAAACTACTTTCTGCCCTCAGTGATAAAGGTTATAAATTCGATTACTTACCAGTAGATATTTCTCAAAATTCTTTAGATCAATTAAAACTATCATTACAACAACATTTACCACAGGTTTCGGTTGTGCCTAAACATGGTGACTACTTTGATATGTTAGGTTCGGTGAAAGATAGCCATCATCCAAAAGTCGTGCTGTTTCTAGGTTCTAATATCGGCAATATGACTGACGCAGTGGCCAGTGATTTTCTGTATCAGTTAGGTGCTAACTTAAACAAGAATGACAAGTTGCTACTAGGGACTGATTTAATTAAATCTTCAGATATTGTACTTCCTGCCTATAACGATGAAGGTGGTATAACTGGCTCGTTTAATAAGAACCTTTTACATCGTATGAATTCTGAGTTAGGTGCCAAATTTGACCCTGATGGGTTTGTACATGCTCCTGAATATAATGACAGTGAAGGTATTGCGAAGAGTTATTTGGTAAGTAGTTGTGACCAAACTGTGGAAATTGCAGCCACTGGAAAAACCTATAACTTTCGCGCCGGTGAGAAAATTCATACTGAAATATCACGTAAATATGACGATGAAGTGCTGACTAAAATTCTGGCAAAAACAGACTTCAGTGTTAACTCTAAATTTACCGACAAAAACAATTACTTTGCTGATTATTTATTGAATCGTAATTAGTCTGGTTTCTCGCTCGACTGTCCGTAAATGTTAAGACAATGGGTTAACTTTTTATCTGTTTTTAAAGGCAATATTTTGGAATTAAACTAATCAATCACCCTTAAACCTCTCTTGTATATTAACAGGCAACATTATAAAAAGGTTGCATGGGGTTGCGTGATTCAGGTGGGTAAAGCGGGGTACCGTTCTACGAAGTTTTTATTTCATTATTTATATCAATTGAATGTATGCTTATACTTCTTAATTCTATGAATGTTTAATGTTATCTGTGCGTTCCATTAAAAATCTAAGACTTGAACTAATCTGAAATGATGTCTGGTATCAAAAAAAACTAATAAAGCTAGATTTAGCCTTTCAAATAGTCTGTAATTGTATGCTTTTGTTGTGATCGTAGATTCTTGCTCCATGTATGAATGGGTTTTTAATTAAAAAATACAATAAATCTTTAGGATGTGTGTGATTAAAAAAGTTGTTTTATATTCCTTTATATTCTTTTTGAGTTTATTCGTGTCACTAGTTTTATTATTCCCTGCGACAGTTTTGTGGGAAAAAGTTATATCGCCTCAATTGAATACAAAGCATCTTGGTATCACTGTTCAAAAAGTAGTAGGAACGCTTTGGGGTGGGCAGGCATTGGTTAGTTATAAGGGCCTGTCTGGTATCATGCGCTGGGATGTGGACGCATCTCAGGTATTGGGCTTATCTCTGCCTGTTAGTATTAAAGTAGACTCACAAGTTGGTGTCATTAATGCTGTTGTTGACTTTTCACTATCGAGCATTCACGTGGAAATTAAAAAAGCACAGATAGCGCTTCAGCCACTCACACCTATATTTAAGGCTGAGCGAGTTACTTTGGATGGTGAGTTATTTGTAAATAAACTCGCTGTTCTGATCGAAGATAAGAAGCTTAAGTCTGCAGCAGGTATGGCTTCTTGGTCTGGTGGTGATATTGCTTACCCTGCTGGTAGAGTGGTTCATCAAAGAAGCTTACCAATGTTTAAAGCTGTATTCGAAACTATGGATTCTGGCAATATTCATGTAAGTATTCGTGATTCTAAAGCAACTTTTGATGTTATTGATGCCCAGTTAACTGAAGATGGAAGTGGGACGATCAGAATTACTCGTCGCTTATTGGATTTATCTGACGAGCCGTGGTCTCAGAATTCTAGAGAGCAGGATGTTGTCTTCAAAGTCAAAAAAATGCTTTATTAAAGAGTCTTAGCCTGTGTTTAAACATGAAACTAAAATAATAAATTCTACAAAGCATCTTCTGTTATCGATGTTGTTAATTTATAGCGCTTATTTATTAGCCAAGTTGTTTTGGTTTGTCTTAGTGCCTGTTGATAGTCATGATATTTTAGTTTTACCTTCCACGGCTTTAATTGAACAAAAAAATGAAAATACGCATGTAAGGCAATTGTCTTCATTTCACTTGTTCGGCGAGGCAGGAAAAGTAGTCGGTAAGCCAAAAGATCAGCCAATAGTTGCGCCTAAAACGAATTTGAGACTATTGTTAAAAGGTGTCTTTACTGCAAAAGATGGCGGTACATCGGGCGCAATTATTGAAGAGATGGGGAAGTCAGCAGAATATTATGCGCTTGGTTCGAATTTGCCTGGAAATGCTACCTTAGAAGAGGTTTACGAAGATCGTGTCTTGTTGAGGCGTAATGGGCGATTAGAAACCTTGTCTTTTGATGAGAAAGATTTAGATTCTGAGAGTCAGATTACAAGACAGGAAAAGCCGAAGTCAGTTACTAATCGAGTGACAAGCAATAATGACTTGAATGTTAAAACGCCTGAGCAGTTTATTGATGAAGCAACACGCCAGATAAGCGAAAACCCAGAACAGGCTCTTAAGTCTGTAGGCTTAAATGCTTCTTCGCAAGGTTATGTATACCAGGGAGGAAATCCGATGCTTTCTGGTCTTAACTTGAAGAAAGGTGATGTAATTCGCTCTGTGAATGGGCATACATTGGGTGATGTAAAAAAAGATAAAAATTTAATGAAAAGTTTATACGAGCAGGGCAATCTTGAGGTTGAAGTTGTACGTGATGGTGCAAGTTTTTATATTAATTACCCTTTAAGGTAGTTATCTTGAGGCTTAATGCTCGGAAGTAATAAGAATATTGGTCTACAGTGTCGATAATGACGGAAATTTTTTAGGAATAAATATGTGTTTTTCTTCGCAACTCACTAAGTTCAAACAGTATTTTCTTGTTTTACTGCTTAGCATCTTTGCAACAATAGCTCTTGCTGAAGAGCAAACTTGGAAAGTTAACCTGAAGGATGCAGATGTAAGGGCATTTGTGTCTCAGATTGCTGATATTACTGGGTATAGCTTTGTTATTGACCCTAGAGTAAAAGGAAAGGTTACGGTCGTTTCTAATGTTGCGATGAATAAAGATGCCGTTTATGAAATGTTCTTGGCGGTCCTTGGTGTACATGACTTTGCAGCAATTCCTGGAAAAGATGTTATCAAAATTATTCGTGTTAACGATGCCAAGCAAAGTGCTCAGAATGAACGCTTTATGAAGAAAGTTCCTAGTGAGCAAATTGTCACTCGAGTTATTCAGGTGAATAATGCACGTGCTTTAGAGTTGGTTCCTATTCTGCGTCCAATGGTGGCAAAGTATGGGCACCTAGCGGGCGTGGCTGCTGCTAACGCCTTGATTATTAGTGATCACTTAGCAAATATTCAGCGAATCAGTAAAATAATTGATGAGTTGGATAGCCCTTCTAAATATGAGCTTGAGGTTGTGCAGTTACAGGAAGCTTGGGTAGGAGATATGGTTAAGCTACTTGAGGAATTAGCGCCGAGCGAGCTTGGTGCTAAAGGCAAAGGAGATGCAAATAAGTTTAGTGTTGTGGCTGACCAAAGGAGTAATCGTCTCATTTTGCGTGGAGATGAGGCTTTTAGGGAAAAAATGAGGGAGTTGATTGCAAAGTTAGACCAGCCTTCATCTACCGGGGGAAAGACTAAGGTTATCCGATTAAAGCATGCTGAGGCTAAAGACTTGGCTGAATTGCTGAAGGGATTGATGGGGGCTATTACCAATGAAGGCTCTAAAGGGCAAGGTCAGGCGCAAAAGACAGAAGCAAGTGTTTATGCGGATGAAAGTTTAAATGCTCTAGTGTTGAGAGCTGAGCCCTCGGTTATTCAAGAGTTAGAAGGTATCGTAGATCAGTTAGATATACGTCGCGCTCAAGTGTTAATTGAGGCGGCAATTGTTGAAATTTCAGATGATAATACCGGCTCTTTAGGTATTCAGTGGGCGCTGTATGACAAAGGGGCTTCTATACCGGGTGCGCTAACAAGCTTCAGTAATGCGGGTCTTTCAACAGCGAATGTCTTGGGAGCGTTAATTGCAAAAGATAGCAGTTCTAGTGGTTCTTTGGATGCGAGTAGTCTGGCTGGTGTTGGTGATGGTTTAACATTTGGTGTTGGGAAAGAGAGTAGCTCGGGTGTAAGTTGGGGCGCTCTAGTGCATGCATTAGAGGGTGATAGTAGCGCTAATGTTCTTTCAACCCCAAAAGTGATCACGATGGATAACCAGCAGTCTTCAATTATAGTTGGTGAAAATATTCCAATAATTACCGGTCAATCTACTTCAAGTGGAGCGGGTACCGCAGATCCATTTACAACTATTGAGCGACAAGATGTTGGTGTTAAGTTGATAGTCACCCCAAGTATTAGCGAGGGTGATTTAGTTCGTCTCGAAATAGAGCAAGAAATATCAAGTGTAAAAGGATCTTCTGTTGGTGCTGATATTACAACGACAAAGCGTCAGATTAAAACAAATGTATTGGCAGATAATGGTGAGACTATCGTCTTAGGTGGTCTGATTACAGATAATGTTATTATGAGTGAAAGTAAGGTGCCGCTGTTGGGTGATATACCGTGGCTTGGTGCATTGTTTAGAAGTGATTCATCAACTGTAACTAAGCAGAATTTGATTGTTTTCCTTCGTCCTACTATTTTGAGAAATAAAGAGGCAACTCGTGCTGTTACTATGGAGAAATTTGATGAGTTGTGGGAGTTGAATTTAACAATAAAAGCTGAAAATGGAGCTGACCCTGAAGAATTATCCGCTCAAGAGAAGCCAGCAGTTGATTCGATTTATAGCTCAATGAGGGTGAAGTAAAAGCGTCATTATTGCGCATGCTCTACTTTTGAATCCTAGTAGATTCCAGGCATAAAAAAACCAAGGCTAGCCTTGGTTTTTTTATGCCTGGAATATTTCTTATGCTAAGTTTTTAGCAACGAAATCCCAGTTTACCAGTTTCCAGAATGCCGATAGGTAAGCAGGACGAGCATTACGGAAATCAATGTAATAGGCGTGCTCCCATAAATCAACAGTCAATAAAGCTGTCTGATTAGAAGTCATTGGCGTGCCAGCGTTGCTAGTATTCACTATTTCAAGTGAACCATCTGCATTTTTTACCAACCAAGTCCAGCTTGAACCAAAGTTGTTAACGGCTTTATCATCAAATTTTGCTTGGAAATCGGCAAATGAGCCAAATGCTTTATTGATAGCATCAGCTACAGCGCCTGTTGGTTCGCCGCCGCCATTCGGGCTTAAACAGTTCCAGTAGAAAGTATGGTTCCAGATCTGGGCTGCATTGTTAAAAACTGGGCCGCTAGATTTCTTGATAATATCTTCTAGAGACATGTTTTCGAATTCTGTGCCAGGTATTGCTGCATTCAACTTAGTGACATAAGTTGCATGGTGCTTGCCATGGTGAAACTCAAGCGTTTCTTGAGAAATGTGTGGTGCTAGTGCATCAATTGCATATGGTAAGGCAGGTAATTCAATTGCCATGGTGATCTCTCCATTTGTTTATGAGTGTTATAAATTATTTCTTGTGTTGAGATTGGTAGCTGTCATTGCTTATTATAAGTCGAGTTCCCTAAGTCTCTGTTCTGACAAGAAAAGTGTGGTAAATAATCTTCTTAATTATTGATCGTGAATAGTAACATTGAATATACAATAAGCCAAAATCTTCCCTTCAAGCGCTTGGGTTAATTATATGATTCTTTGGCTTATGTGTTCTGATTAAGTTTCTTGTGCCTATTGGGTATTTTGCTAACTGGTTTATTAAGTTGCCTTTTTGTTTTAGTCATATTTTTTGGTAAGTGTACTTCTTGCTTTAAGTATTCGCCTTGTTGAATGTCTTTGATGCACCAAGAGCCTATGCTGTATCTGATAAGTCTTAAAGTGGGAAAGCCAACTTCTGCAGTCATTCTTCTTACTTGTCTATTTCGACCTTCGCTAATAATCAGTTCTATCCAAGAAGTCACGTCATCTTTTCTATAGCGAATGGGAGGATTTCTTGGCCAAAGGCTTGGTTCTTCAATTAGTTTAACTTTTGCGGGGCGGGTGAGGCCGTCTTTTAATAAAACGCCTTGCTCAAGCCTTAATAGTGCTTCGCTATCAATTCTGCCTTCAACTTGGACCCAGTATGTCTTAGGAAGTTTGTGCTTTGGGTCGGCTATTCTGGCTTGTAATCCACCATCGGAGGTTAGAATTAATAAGCCCTCAGAGTCGTAATCAAGTCTTCCTGCGGGATAAATATTGGGTACTTGAATGAAATCAATGAGTGTCGATCTACCGTGAGAGTCGGTAAATTGCGATAAAACATTAAATGGTTTGTTGAGAAGGTATAAGTCAGCCATCTGGTGATGCTAAGGCAAGTTCATTAAAACATCTAGCGATATTTATCATACCGCTAGATTAATGCTAAAGGAACTGGGGTCTATGAACAATAATAAGGGCAGTACTGAGTTATACTGATTCTTTTTGTTTGTTATGAATGGTTTGAGTTTTCTTGTTGGTATCTTGATGTTCAAAAGTGACGTTAGGCTCTTCTACAGAGATATGATCATCATGATCTACGTTGCCATCTATTACTTGTTCTGCGCAGCGTATGTTAATAGCATGGAAGCCTTTGTCTCCAGGCTGTTTTTCAAATTCAACCGATTGACCTGCTTTCAGGGTTTTGTACCCATCCATTTGGATAGCTGAGAAATGAGCAAATAGATCTTCTGTATCGCCATTTTCAACGATGAAACCATATCCTTTGGCGTTATTGAACCATTTAACTGTACCTTGAGGCATATCGACTCCCGTGTCTAGGACATCTTTCTAAGACTTATAGTCTATGACGTAGAAGTAGGTTTTACCTTGGTAGTTCTTCTTTTAAGGGCCTAAACTATGTCATTAAGAAGTGTCAGTATATTATTTTTATTGGTTTTGGCAGGTGCATTCCACACCAGTTGCTTACTGTTAAATATTTTTTAGGTTTAGTCAAGAGTTTTGCTTTAAAGAAGTGATCTTGTCTGTTGTTTTTTTGTTTTGTTTTATTATTTTATATTCTTATTATTAAACTTTTCTTTATGAGTCGAAGTGTTGCAAAATAGATATTCACACCCCATATAAATAGAAATGTAAAAAAACGTATCAAGCTATGAGTAAAATTCGAAATTCTCTACTAGTATTATCTCAAGGAACTGAAAATAATCCTGATCGTGAAGATGATTTGTTGGTCGCACCTTCAAAACCGGCGTTAAAGCGTCCTTCCATGTTTCAGGTGATTATGTTGAATGATGATTATACACCGATGGACTTTGTGGTCGAAGTGTTGTTGTCATTCTTCGGAAT
>CAXBKC010000147.1:0-8537 GCA_963975615.1 uncultured Oleiphilus sp. | reverse complement strand
GCTTGTACGACCTAGATTAAACAACTTACGTTCAACTGCTTGGCCTAAGATGTCTGAGGCTTCGCCATTGCATGCGATAATGCTTGGCGCTTGATGCTCAAGACGTGCTGCTTTTTCAGCTGCGCTTACAGGTTCCCAGCTTGAGGTGTGATCTTCAGCAATAGCTTCGATCATACCAGCACCAACGGTGACGTTAGTGAGGCGGTCGACAATTATGAATGCGCCAGTTGATTTGTTATCTCGGTAAGAGTCGAACGCGACCATTTGGTTGAAATGAATGGTACATAAAGCAATGGTGTTTAGTTCAAGGTCGGAAGCAGGCTTCTTTTCAAGGGTGTTAACATCAATGAGGTGCTCAATAGATTGAATGGAGCCTGAAACAAGCTTCGTGCCTAATTTGATATCTACAAGCTTCCCGGGAGCAATCTTCTGTTCAGCCATCCAAACTATGTGTGCTTTTACGGCAGTGCTTGTGGGTGGTAAATCTTCAGATTTAACAATCATGTCGCCACGACTGATATCAATTTCATCATTTAGCGTTAAAGTAATGGCTTGGCCAACAAATGCTTCATCAACTTCACCGTTAAAATCTACGATAGATTTTACTGAGCTGGTTTTTCCCGATGGTAAAACAGTAATTTTATCGCCAGGATAAATAATGCCAGAAGAAATTGTGCCACAAAAACCACGGAAGTTAAGGTTAGGGCGGTTTACATATTGCACTGGAAGTCTGAAGTTGTTCATGTTCTTATCTTTTGCGATAGGAACAGCTTCAAGCATTTCCATTAGGGGTTTGCCTTTGTACCATGGCGTATTTTCACTAATCGTGATTGTGTTGACGCCTTTTAATGCTGATAAAGGTGCAAATTGGATATCACCTAGATCTAATTGCGCAGAAAACTTCAAATAGTCTTCTTTGATCTCATTAAAACGTTGCTCGCTATAATCAACTAAGTCCATCTTGTTGATCGCAACAATGACGTGCTTAATACCTAATAGAGAAGCAATAAATGAATGACGTTTTGTTTGTGTTAGTACGCCATGTCTCGCATCGATAAGAATGATGGCAAGGTCGGCGGTTGAAGCGCCAGTTGCCATGTTGCGCGTGTACTGTTCGTGCCCGGGCGTGTCTGCAATGATGAATTTTCTTTTTGCAGTTGAGAAATATCGATAGGCAACATCGATTGTGATGCCTTGCTCTCTTTCAGCTTGTAGGCCATCAACTAACAGAGCTAAATCAATTTCACCTTCATTCGTGCCAGATTTAATACTATCTTTTCGTATTGCTTCAAGTTGATCTTCATAAATCATTTGTGAGTCATGAAGCAAGCGACCAATTAGGGTACTTTTTCCATCATCAACGCTTCCGCAGGTCAGTAATCTGAGCAGTTCTTTTTGCTCATGCTGCTTCAGGTATTCATTTATATCTTCACTAATAAGTTCTGATTGATGCGACATTTTTTAAATCTCTGTACTTGGCTGATGTGGAAATAGTTATCATCGGCCTTGGTATATCGTTATTTGGTTAAGTAATTATTGATAGCGTCTGCTAAAAATAACCTTCGCGTTTCTTCTGTTCCATTGATCCGGATGAATCGTGATCAATCACGCGACCTTGTCTTTCTGAAGATGTGGTTAATAACATCTCCTGAATAATGTCTGTTAGGGTGTCAGCTTCAGATTCAACCGCACCGGTCAGAGGGTAGCAGCCTAATGTTCTAAATCTAACTGACTTCATTTGGACTTCTTCATCTTCACCTATTGGCATACGTTCATCATCTACCATGATCAATGTACCGTCACGCTCTACAACAGGGCGTTTCTTCGCGTAGTACAAGGGTACGATTTCGATACTTTCTAGATAGATGTACTGCCAGATATCAAGTTCGGTCCAGTTTGATAAAGGGAAAACACGAATACTTTCACCTTTATTTACTTTGCCATTATAAATGTTCCAAAGTTCAGGGCGTTGATTCTTAGGGTCCCAGCGGTGGTGCTCATCTCTGAAAGAATAAACTCGCTCTTTTGCACGAGATTTTTCTTCATCTCTTCGCGCGCCACCAAAAGCAGCATCAAATTTGTATTTGTTAAGAGCTTGTTTTAGGCCTTGGGTTTTCATGATATCAGTATGCTTTGCGCTACCATGAGTAAATGGGCCAACGCCTTGATCTACGCCTTCCTGATTAATATGTACAATAAGATCGAAGCCATATTTTTTGACTGTCTTGTCGCGAAATTCAATCATCTCCTTGAATTTCCATGTTGTATCAACATGCATTAAAGGAAAAGGTGGCTTACCTGGTGCGAATGCTTTTCTCGCTAGATGTAACATAACCGCAGAATCTTTACCGACTGAGTAAAGCATGACTGGGTTATCGAATTCAGCAGCTACTTCGCGAATGATATGGATGCTTTCAGCTTCCAGTTGTTTCAGGTGAGTCAAATTATATTTCGACATATTCTTAAAAACTCGTATCAGATGATAGAAAAGGCAGACTTAACCAAGAGGCTAAAAAATTGAGCGAAACTATACCAGAATTGCTCGTAATTGCGAATGAAGAACAGCTCTTTTAAGTTAAATGTTTAAAGAAAAAGGGTTTTAATAACCTAAGGATCTAAGCTTAGCGTTTAAGGCTATGACGGTTCTAACTAGACTAGGCTATATGCGCATAACGCGTTATACTACGTGGTTTTTTGATACCACCGTGGTTCTAGTCAGCTAGCGGCATAAATTTTCAAGGTGCGAAGCAATATTATGAGTGATGTTAAAAAATACATGCTTTCTGTTGGGCAGGCAGCGCGGTCTGCGGCCAGTGTGATTTCTTCCGTCAGTACTAAGCAAAAAAATCAAGCATTGCTCGCGACAGCGACAGCGCTTGATACTCATAGAGAAATGTTAATTCAAGAAAACAAAAAAGATTTAGAAAAAGGCCGCGACAACGGTTTAGATGCTGCAATGTTGGATCGTCTTAGTGTTACGTCTGCTGGTATTGATAATATGATAGAAGGCCTAAAGCAGGTTGCGGCTTTAGATGACCCTATTGGTATTATTAATGACTTAAAATACTTGCCTTCTGGTATTCAGGTTGGAAAGATGCGCGTGCCTTTAGGTGTCATTGGTATTATTTATGAGTCGCGCCCTAATGTTACCGTTGAAGCAGCTAGCTTATGTATCAAATCTGGCAATGCCACCGTTTTACGTGGTGGTTCTGAAGCAATACATTCGAATAAAGCGATAGCAAGTTGTTTGTCGATAGGTTTAAAAGAAGCTGGTTTACCTGAGACCACAGTTCAGGTCATCGAAACAACAGATAGAGCGGCGGTTGGTGAGATGATCACGATGCCTGACTACATTGATGTTATTGTGCCTCGTGGCGGTAAAGGGCTAATTGAACGAATTAGTCGAGATGCGAAAGTGACAGTCATAAAGCATCTAGATGGGATTTGTCATGTTTTTATTGATCGTGATGCAGACCAAGAAAAAGCGATAGCGGTGTCTATGAATTCGAAAACCCATCGTTACGGAACGTGTAACACGATGGAGACGCTATTAATTGATGCACCTATCGCTCAGAAAGTTCTTCCTCAACTTGCTGAGTTGTACCGAGAGAAAGGTGTTGAACTAAGAGGTTGTACTGAAACTTGTCAGATGCTGGCCGATATTAATCCGGCATCAGAAGAAGATTGGTCTACCGAATACTTAGCGCCTATCTTATCAATCAAAATAGTTAATGGTATGGATGAGGCTATTGAGCATATTAATAAGTACGGCTCTCATCATACTGATTCAATAATTACAGAGAACTACACGCGCGGAAGACAATTCTTAACGCGCGTTGATTCAAGCTCGGTCATGATTAACGCATCTACTCGTTTTGCTGATGGATTTGAGTATGGCTTGGGTGCGGAGATAGGTATCTCGACAGATAAAATTCATGCGCGTGGTCCCGTTGGTTTACACGGCCTTACTTCTGAGAAGTATGTTGTCTTAGGTGATGGCCATATTCGTCAGTAAGTTTATTGATTTCTAGTTGCGAATATAAAGTGTACGAGTATAAAAAGTAAAAATATGAAAGTTTATCTAGGTGGAACATTTGATCCTGTTCATAATGGGCATGCTCATTTGGCGCAGGAACTAGTTTCTCATTTAAATATAGATAAACTGTATTTAATGCCTTGTTATAAAGCTGTTCATAAGAATGGAGTAGCGGCAAGCGCCTCGCAGCGTCTAGAAATGCTTGAATTAGCAATAAAGCCATTTTCTAATCTTTTAATAGATGATAGAGAGATAAAACAAGGTGGTGCTAGTTATACCTATGAAACTTTGTTGTCGATAAGAGATGAAGAAGATGAAGGTGGCGTTAGTTTTGTAATAGGCACGGATTCACTCTTGAGTTTTTCCACGTGGTTTAATGCAAGCAAGATTCATGAATTAGCTAATCTGATTATCGTTGAGCGACCTGCAAGTTCGTTCAATTTATCAAAAGAAGTATTAATTAAAGAGCAAGCTGCTAGCATTGCTAAATTAGAAGCTTTAGGTTTTTCTCAGTTGCAGAATGGGGAAAAATTAACCGAGTATCGTTCAGGAAAAGTTTTAGTGTTAAAGCTTTCTTTATATGATATTTCTAGTACCGAAATACGTACATTGGTAAAAAAACGCAAAAACATAACGCATTTGGTCAGCAATGAAATTGCTGAATATATCCAAAAGCATAATTTATATCAGTAATAGGAAAGTATAATTTACATGCAAAGCCCTGAATTAAAGAAGTTAGTCGTTGATGCTTTAGAAAACCTTAAGGCAGATAATATTTGTGTATTGGATGTGAAAGATAAGACCAGTGTGACAGATTTTATGGTGATTGCTTCAGGTACATCTACTCGACATGTTAGATCCTTAGCAGACAACCTTGCGACTGAAGTTAAATCTCATGGCGTAAAAACCTTAGGGGTTGAAGGTGCTGAAGTGAGCGATTGGGTTTTGGTCGATTTAGGCGAGGTTGTTGTACATGTTATGCTTCCTTCGGCGCGAACGTTTTATGATTTAGAGGGTTTTTGGCGAGATGGGCCAGATGCCAGTCAGACAGTTGTTGAGCATTAATCAATACTTTATTGATGAAACTTAATGTGAAATAGTATGAAAATACGAATATTATCTATTGGAACTAAAATGCCTTCTTGGGTTAATGAAGGTGTTTCTGAGTACGTAAAACGTCTTCCAAAAGATATGAGCTTTGACATGCTCGAGTTGCCTTTGGCTTCTCGATCTAAAAATGCCGACATCAAGCGTTTAGTGTTAAAAGAAACAGAGTCTATATTGTCGCATATTCAGCCACAAGACCATGTTATTGCCCTAGAAGTTAAGGGTCATAACTGGAGCACTGAAAAACTAGCTAATAACCTTGAGTCTTGGCAAATGAATGGTCAGAACGTGGTGTTTCTTATCGGTGGCCCGGATGGATTAGGAGATGCTTGTCGCCAGAGGGCAAACCAGCTTTGGTCTTTATCCGCCTTAACCTTGCCTCATCCTATTGTTAGGGTGGTATTGGCAGAGCAAATTTATCGTGCATGGACTGTTACCCAAAATCACCCCTATCATCGTGCTTAAGTCTCGGAGACTGTTTTGAGATTTGAACATCGCCGTATCAAGGATGCAAATAATGAAAAACGAATTTTTGCATTCAGAAGTCTTGTCGCTTCAGTATTTATTCTTGCGTTAACTGCCGGTCTATTATTCCGGCTTTATCATTTACAAATCCTAAATTATCAGCACTTTCAGACATTATCAGATAAAAATCGTATGCAGTTGCAATCGATAGCACCTAATAGAGGGCTGATATTTGATCGAAATGGCGTCATTTTAGCGGATAATCAGCCAGTTTTTAGTGTTTCAATTATTCCAGAAAATGTTTCAAATATTGATGAAACAATTGCTCAAATATCCCAGTTAATTGATATTAGCGAGAGTCAGATAGAGCGTTTTAAGAAACACTTAAAGCGGAGTCGCCGACCTTTTCAGCCTATTTCACTTAAAACAAAGTTAAGTGATCAGGAAATAGCCATGATAGAGGTGCGCAGGCACGAATTAGTTGGAGTTGAGGTTCAAGCCGAGTTAGCGCGCTATTATCCTTTAAATGCTTCAACATCCCATTCATTAGGCTATGTTGGCCGTATAAATGAGAAAGATCTTACCCTTATCGATGAGCAAAATTATTCAGGAACCAACTATATAGGCAAGCTAGGTCTGGAGAAGTTTTATGAAGATGAGTTGCATGGAACAGTCGGCTTTCAAACTGTTGAAACAAATGCAAGTAATCGAGTACTTCGAGTCTTGGAAAAGCAAAACCCCGTCCCTGGTAATGATTTGGTTTTATATTTTGATGCGAATTTACAAAAAAAAGCAGAGAGCTTACTAGGTGATAGACGAGGGGCAATTGTTGCAATTGAACCAAGCACAGGGGGCCTACTTGCTGTTGCTAGTATGCCCAGTTTTGACCCAAATTCTTTCGTAACCGGTATAGATTATAAGTCCTATGGTGAGCTACGCGACTCGCTAGATCTGCCTTTATTTAATCGTGCTTTGAAGGGGCAGTATCCGCCAGGTTCTACGACAAAGCCAATTGTCGCTTTAGCGGGTTTAGAAAGTAAATCAACGACTAGAGATTACACTATTTGGGATAATGGCTGGTATCAGCTAGAAAATGATGATCGAATTTACCGAGACTGGAAGCGGCAAGGGCATGGTCGCATTAATCTAAACGATGCGATTGTTGAATCTTGTGATACCTATTTTTATGGACTCGGATTTAAAATGGGGATAGATACAATGTCCCGTTACTTCTCTTACTTTGGTTTTGGTGTGAACGCCTCGATTGATGTTGTTGAGGCTAGGGATGGTATTTTACCAAGCCGTCAGTGGAAGCGGGATGTTAAGCGAAGAGCTTGGTATCCTGGTGACTCGCTTAATTTCTCGATTGGGCAAGGCTATTTACTTGCTACCCCTCTTCAATTGGCCTCTGCAGCTGCAATGTTAGCGAATAGAGGGGCGTGGATAGCGCCTCGTTTTTTAAAAACTATAAAGACAGCTGAGGGTGAATTATTACCTAACCCTATGAAGGGTGAAGTGAGCGTTGAGCCTTATGAGCCTAATGATATGAAAAATATGGAGTTTGTTATCAGTGCCATGGAGGAGGTGATGCACGGCTCTAGAGGAACGGCTAGGTCAAGTGGCCGCAATGCAAGCTATAAAATGGCTGGTAAAACAGGTACAGCGCAGGTAGTAGGTATAAAACAGGGAGAGAAGTACGATGCCGAAGCACTTACAGAGCGTCATCGTGATCATGCTTTATTTATTGGTTTTGCGCCAGTTGTGGACCCACAAATTGCAGTCGCTATCATTGTTGAGAATGGTGGCGGCGGGAGCAGTACGGCGGCCCCGATTGCTCGAGCATTATTTGATGAATGGATTTTAAAAAAGAAAACACCAAATGAAGCTGGGGAAGAATTATGAATCGAGATTTCCTTCGACAAATGCCCGGCGCAGATCACCATTTATCAAAAGGCTCCAGCCTCTTTTTCCGTATACATATAGATCCAGTTTTATTGTCTCTATTGATTCTCTTGTCTTTGATAGGTTTAGGGATTTTATATAGCGCTAGCGGTCAAAGTATTGAGCATGTTGAAAAGCAGGTTGTTAGGTTGGCCATCGCATTTTTTGTGATGTTTGTTTTTGCACAGCTAGACCCCATTGTCTATAAACGTTGGTCACCTTGGTTATTTATTTTGGGTGTAGCCGCTTTAGTTTGTGTATTGTTCTTTGGTGTTGGTGCCAAAGGCGCTCAGCGTTGGCTTCAGTTGCCAGGACTTCCGCGATTTCAACCTTCTGAGTCGATGAAGTTAATTGTTCCTATGATGGTAGCTTGGTATTTATCAAGCCGTTACTTACCTCCTAGTATGAAGGTTGTGTCTGTATCTCTATTTATTGTGATTGTGCCTGTTGTTTTGGTTTTAAAGCAACCAGATCTGGGTACATCATTATTGATAGCAAGTTCGGGAATATTTGTTTTATTGTTTGCTGGCTTGAGTTGGCGGATGGTGGCGGGTTTTTCGGCTCTAATGGCCGCATTTGCTCCTGTTTTATGGTTGTTCATCATGCACGATTATCAGCGGCAACGAGTGCTTACTTTTTTAAATCCGGAAAGTGACCCCTTGGGGTCGGGCTGGAATATAATTCAATCTAAAACGGCTATTGGCTCAGGAGGGTTCTGGGGTAAAGGCTGGCTCAATGGCACCCAGTCCCAGTTGAATTTTTTACCTGAAAGTCATACAGATTTTATTATTGCTGTTTGCGCAGAAGAGTTTGGGTTTCTTGGTGTTCTCGGCTTACTACTTGTCTATTTATTAATTATATTTAGGTGTTTATTCATTGCAGTTAAGGCTCAGGATTCATATAGTCGAATCTTGTCAGGAGGCTTGGTATTAACTTTCTTTATATATGTCTTTGTTAATATCGGGATGGTAAGTGGCATCTTACCAAT